>JAURDG010000118.1 GCA_030828025.1 Flavobacteriaceae bacterium
CAAGAGCATTCATTTGCTCAACGATAGCAGACTCGCCTTCTAAAATGACTGAGGCTAAATTCAAATAGGATGGTTCATAAGCTGGATCAAGCTCAATGGCCTTTTTATAATAATCGATGGATGCATCGCGATTCCCTTCGTTGGCGTTGACAACTCCCAAATTATAATACAAAATGGCGTTGTTGGGATCTTGCTCAATGGCCTCTTGCATCAAAGCAGAAAAACGCGCTTCATCGCCCAATTTGATGTATAAATCGGCTTCGGTAAGGATGAGTCCAATATCTTTTGGTGATAGCTTTCGGGCATCCTTTACGGCAGCCATGGCTTGCTCATTATTCCCTTGATTTACATGAATTAATGCAATATTTTTAACAATTTCTGGAAGCCTAGACGGCGTATCTTCCTCTCGAACATTGGTAAATTCTTTTGATTTGGCGTATAACTTGGCGGTTGTGGCATCAATTTCAATTTCCTCACCGCTAGCAACTTCTGTCGCATAATATTTGGTGGAAATTCCCGTATAGTTGAGTGATTTAAGGTTTAGATAATACTCCATAGCTTTGTCGTAGAGACCGGAGTTAACCGCACTAGAAGCAGCAAAATACAAATAGTCGATATTCTTTTCTTTATCCAAGGTATAAGCTAGATATAAAGCCTCGGAAGCCGCTGCAAAATTATCGTTGTTGTTTAATTCGACTGCATGATTGACCAGTTCACCAGAAAGTTTGTCTTTTCCAGCATCAATAAGTGCCGTGTATTTCGTTGAGTTGTCACTTCTTTCTATTGATTTAACCAGCTCAAAATCAGCTAATGCATCCGAAAACGCTTTAGTGCCTTGCTTTGAAATACCTGACAAATAATAATAATGCGCCGTGTATTTGGGCTCAGCGGTTTCCATTAGTGGGCTTAGCTCGGACAGCGAGGCTAATGCTTCTGTGAATGACGATTCATCAACAAGTTTTTGAATCGTTTTTAGCTCTTTTTTTTGTGCCTGTATATGATAAGAAAGAGCTATTGTGGCAAGTAGGGTTATATATAATTTCATTTTAGAATATTAATTTAATTCATCATTATCCTCGACTGTAACATCGATGTCATCAACATCTTCTATGTCTTCATCATCATTCATAACCTTAGCGACAGCGGCAATGGAATCTTCATTTCTGATATTAATCAGCCTGACCCCTTGCGTTGCGCGTCCCATGACACGTAAAGACTCAACACCCAGTCTAATCGCAATGCCCGAACGGTTGATAATCATCAGATCATCATCGTCGGATACATTTTTTATGGCAACTAAATTACCAGTTTTTTCGGTTACAGCAAGGGTTTTTACGCCTTTTCCACCTCTATTGGTAATTCGATAATCTTCTAAACTGGATCGTTTTCCGTATCCGTTTTCTGAAACGACCAGAATATCGGTATCCAAATCATTCACGGCAACCATACCAACCACCTCATCTTGAGCGTCTTTTAGTGTGATTCCACGAACTCCAGAAGCATTACGTCCCATTGGTCGTGTTTTGCTTTCCTCAAAACGGATCGCTTTTCCAGACTTAACGGCCAACAGCACCTGCGACGAGCCAGTAGTAAGTCTTGCTTCTAACAATTCGTCTCCTTCACGTACCGTAATTGCGTTTATTCCATTGGTTCTTGGGCGTGAATACTGTTCTAAAGATGTTTTCTTCACCTGCCCCATTTTAGTTGCCATCACAACATAATGACTGTTGATGTACGCTTCATCTTTAAGGTCTTGGGTACATATAAACGCTTTTACCTTATCGTCTTGTTCTATGTTTACCAAGTTTTGAATAGCTCTTCCTTTGGCTGTCTTGCTTCCTTCAGGAATCTCATATACGCGCAGCCAAAAACATTTACCCTTTTGGGTAAAGAAAAGCATGTATTGATGGTTTGTGCCTACAAACAAATGTTCTAAAAAGTCTTCATTACGGGTTGTTGATGCTTTTTGACCAACGCCTCCCCTGTTTTGTGTTCTGTACTCGGCAAGTGGTGTGCGTTTGATATAACCCGCATGCGATATAGTAATCACCACTTTTTCATCAGGAATCATGTCCTCAACACGGAAATTTCCACCCGCATACTCAATAACAGAACGACGCTCGTCGCCGTACTTGTCTTTTACTTCGATCAATTCTGTTTTGATAATGTCCATGCGGCGATCTTTTTTGTCGAGAATATCTTTAAGATCTTCTATGGTTTTCATCAATTCATCGTACTCAGAACGCAATTTATCTTGCTCTAGCCCAGTTAGTTGACGTAAGCGCATTTCTACAATTGCTTTGGCTTGTAACTCCGATAACTTGTACTTTTCCATCAACTTTTCACGTGCCTCATCGGCGTTTGCCGAAGCCTTAATCAATGCAATAACATCATCAATATTATCGGAAGCAATAATCATTCCCTCCAAAATGTGGGCACGTTCTTCCGCCTTGCGCAACTCAAACTTAGTGCGGCGAACCACGACCTCATGGCGGTGCTCCACAAAGTGATGAATCATGTCTTTTAGGTTCAACATTTGCGGTCTTCCCTTAACCAAGGCAATGTTGTTTACGCTAAACGAAGATTGAAGTGCGGTATATTTATAAAGCATGTTGAGTACGATATTAGGAATCGCATCTCGCTTCAAAATATACACAATACGCATTCCCTTTCGATCAGACTCGTCGCGAATATTCGAAATACCTTCAATCTTTTTGTCGTTTATCAATTCGGCTGTTTTGCGAATCATCTCTGCCTTATTGACTTGATAAGGAATTTCGGTAACGATGATGCATTCACGACCGCCAACTTCTTCGATGATGGCTTTTGCACGTATAACAACTCGTCCTCTACCCGTCTCAAAAGCTTCCTTGACACCATCATAACCGTAAATTACTCCTCCAGTAGGAAAATCAGGAGCCTTAATGTGTGTCATCAATCCATCAATCTCAATTTCGGGATTTTCAATATAGGCAACAGTACCGTTGATTACCTCTGTAAGGTTGTGCGGTGGCATATTGGTCGCCATACCAACCGCAATACCCGATGCGCCGTTAATCAGTAAATTGGGCACACGAGTAGGCATGACCGTGGGCTCTTTGAGTGTATCGTCAAAGTTTAGTTGATGATCTACGGTATCCTTTTCGATATCCGCCATCATATCTTCCGAAATTTTTTGAAGGCGTGCTTCAGTATAGCGCATCGCTGCAGGACTGTCACCATCGACAGAACCAAAATTTCCTTGACCATCAACCATCATGTAGCGCAAGCTCCAAGATTGAGCCATACGCACCATGGTATCGTAAACAGAAGTATCGCCATGTGGGTGGTATTTTCCTAAAACCTCGCCGACAATACGTGCAGATTTTTTGTATGATGAGCTAGCCTTAACACCCAACTCGTGCATACCAAACAACACACGTCGATGTACGGGCTTAAGTCCATCACGAACATCTGGCAGTGCACGTGACACAATGACCGACATCGAATAGTCGATGTAAGCCGACTTCATTTCATCTTCAATATTAATTGGTATAATTTTATCTTCTGTAGCCATGAACTATTATTTTGGTTTGCTAGCGTCGCTAAAGTACGCATTCAACGAATGAAAAATGAAGTAAACCAACCTAAATTTCCTATAATTTATTAACATTTAACGCAATTCATTTGAGATAAATTTTTCTTGCTTTTTGTTTGTTATTCATCATTTTTTTTTGTCTATTCGTTATGACAGTTTAGTAATGGTTCGGTTTTTGAATCAACTTTAAAAAAAATATGGACGATAATTTCTCACCCCGCGTTAAAGATGTGATTACTTATAGTAAGGAGGAAGCCTTGCGTTTGGGTCACGATTTTATTGGAACAGAACACCTGATGCTTGGCTTGCTTCGTGATGGAAACGGAAAAGCCATTTCTATCCTCAATGCATTAGAAATTGACTTAGATTATTTGCGCCGTAAAATAGAAATCCTCACCCCGTCCAATCCTATTGGCACACCAGAGCCTCAACACAAAACCAATTTACACCTCACCCGGCAAGCCGAACGTGCGCTAAAAACAACCTTCCTTGAAGCTAAATTGTTTCAAAGCAGTTCCATCAATACGGCGCATTTACTACTGTGCATTTTACGCAACGAAAATGACCCCACCACCAAAGTGCTGCATAAACTTCAGGTAGATTATGAAACAGTAAAAGATCAGTTTAAGTATATGTCTGTTGATTCAGATGACGATTATATCGACATGCCTTCCGCAGATGCTTTTCCTGAAGAACCAGCTGATGATGATCGACCCACTTCGTCATTTTCTACAACACCCGAAGACAAACGCACTAAAAAATCCACAACACCTGTTCTGGATAACTTTGGACGTGATTTAACCAAAATTGCCATTGAGGGAAATATGGATCCAGTCATTGGTCGAGAAAAAGAAATTGAGCGTGTCTCGCAAATATTGAGCCGCAGAAAGAAAAACAACCCGCTACTGATTGGCGAACCAGGCGTAGGTAAGTCGGCTATTGCCGAAGGATTGGCATTGCGCATTATAGAAAAAAAGGTCTCACGTGTGTTGTACAACAAACGTGTTGTTACGCTTGATTTAGCCTCGTTGGTTGCAGGAACAAAATACCGAGGACAATTTGAAGAACGGATGAAAGCGGTGATGAACGAATTGGAAAAAAACAAAGATATCATTTTGTTTATCGATGAGATTCAC
>JAURDG010000004.1 GCA_030828025.1 Flavobacteriaceae bacterium
CAAGAAGAAGCTACACCTGAAGCAACTGAAGATGCGGCACCGGTAGAGGCTGTTGCTGAACAAGCTGCACCTGAAGCAACTGAAGATGCGGCACCGGTAGAGGCTGTTGCTGAACAAGCTGCACCTGAAGCAAGTGAAGAAGCTGCGCCTGAAGTAACCAACGAAGAGGCTCAAGAAGCAGCTGAGTAATTCGTCATGCGGATTGAGGACTGTTTTTTTGTAGGTACAGTCGTCGGAAAGTACAGCTTTAAGGGCGAACTTCTGCTAAAACTAGACACAGACGAGCCCGAACAATACCTAGCATTAGACACCATATTTATTGGTCACAACAATGGACTTATTCCCTATTTTGTTGTTGCCTCAAGCATGCACAAGCCTGGCCTGCTGCGTATTCAACTAGAAGACATAAGCAGTGAGGATGATGCTCGTCAACTTATCAAAGCAAAGGCTTATTTACCTTTATCAGATCTCCCAAAACTCAGTGGAAATAAGTTTTACTACCACGAAGTAATTGGTTTTGTCGTTCAGGACAAAAACTTAGGTGCTATTGGTACCATAACTGGTGTAAACGAACACACAGCACAAGCCACGCTTATCGTTGATGTTGCTGGTATTTCTGCCTTAATTCCCATAGTGGATGATATTGTTTTAGCTATAGATAGAGCCAAGAAAATCATGCACGTAGCCACTCCACCAGGACTTATCGATTTATACACCAAGGATGCTTAGGCTTACCTTTTTTGGCTTGTTACTGTCCACCATTTGTGTTGGTCAAACACAACAGTTGGATGAGGTCGTACTGCGTGCCCAACGTATTCAAAGCAAAATAAATCCGTTAAGCATTAGCATAATTCCACAAGATAGTTTGCGTCTAAAGCAAGAAGTTGGCGAACTACTGCAGTCTATACCTGGTTTGTTTGTGAGCAGTCAACAAAATTTTAGCCAAGACACCCGAGTTTCTATTCGTGGATTTGGCACAAGAGCAACATTTGGCATCCGGGGCATCAAGGTGTTGTTGGATGGAATACCAGTAACAACTCCCGACGGACAAACACAACTGGATCATATTTCATTATCATCGCTTGGCACCAGCGAGGTCATACGGGGCTTGGCTAGTGGCTTATACGGAAATGCAGCTGGTGGTGTCATTTTACTTAATCGTGCGCCCATTAGAAGTCAAAAAACCTTGACTGCCAGCATAGGTGAATTTGGCACCCGACACCTTATTGGTAATTACGGCAGTAACCGAGAAAAACAACAATTTCGAGCAATAGTCGCGCATAAAAAATACAATGGGTACCGCCAATGGAGTGGATATGAAAACAGTTTGGTCAACCTGACCAAAACCTTAGGTTTCTCTTCGAAGCGTCAGTTACATTTAGATTATACTTATTTCAACAGCCCTTATGCTTATGATGCGGGCGGACTAACGTTAGCCGA
Organism: Flavobacteriaceae bacterium; assembly: GCA_030828025.1. Taxonomy (GTDB): domain Bacteria; phylum Bacteroidota; class Bacteroidia; order Flavobacteriales; family Flavobacteriaceae; genus UBA7446. Next base: position 1,441 of record JAURDG010000004.1, read on the forward strand.
GGTTAAAAACAACAGACGTCAAGCACGGCAATCAAACCTTGACTTTAAGGCTGGAGAAAAAGTAATACAGCAGCAAATCACAGCACGTTGGCAAAGCAAAAAGTGGAACGCCTATGGGTTTTTTACCCAACGTAATCTTGATGCACGACTGGCTTTTGAATACAGTGGTCAAATTGACTTGGATCGAAACTATTATGGTTTTGGTGTGCTGCACAATGGGCAAAAAAACAATTGGTTATGGCAATATGGTCTAGAAACGGCTGCGCAACAAGACAAACGAAAACGATTCGCAAATATTTCTGGAGAAAAAGGAGCATTGACTTTAAATCAACATGAACGCTTTTTTACGCTTGGCAGCTATGCTGTTGTAGAATTTAGGGCAGCGGATTGGCACTTTCGTGCTTCTCTGCGCGCGGACATACATCAAATCGAGTTGCTTGATTTTTTAGGCACAAACACCGACAAGAAAAATCTAGCTGCTTTTTCTCCATCAATTGCTGTTTATTACACGATTTCTGAACAAGTTCGTGGTTATGTTCATTGGGGAACAGGCTTTGAAACGCCATCATTGAACGAACTTTCGGCCAATCCAACAGGAAATACCGGATTTAATCAAGAGCTAAATCCGCAACATGCGCAAGAAGTTGCACTTGGAATTTTGCTAACCAATAAGAATATTGATGCTTCCTTAACTCTTTTTAATACCACCGCCAAAGATGAAATATTACCCTATGAGCTAGATGCATTTCCGGGGCAAAATTTTTACACCAATATTGGGCAAACAACTCGAGCTGGCATCGAAGCGACGAGTATGTTGAAATTAGTCAAAACCACGACCTTACAGTTGACCTATAATTACGGCGCATTTAAAACAGCCAAAGGAAGTGATTTACCTAATGTGCCTCGACAGCAATTCACTTCTGGGATTACACACCAATTAGGAGCCACTAGCCTTGCCTTAGACGTTCGTCACATAGGCGAGCGTTTTGCTGATTCGGCAAATACTGTTCGCATAGCACCGTTTTGGACAATAGATGCTTATGGTCAGCGCCGTTGGAACAATTTGGTTTATACTGCTGGTATTTCTAATTTGACCAATACCTTATATTTTGATAACATCCGCATCAATGCGTTTGGCGGACGCTATTACGAGCCTGCGGCTATACGGCAATTTTTTTTTCGTATGAACGTCCAGTTTTAGTTTGATATATTTGTTGGGATAATTATCATATTCCATGAAAAAATATAGCTTGTACGTCCTGTTTTTGTTTCTTGTATTAAGTCACACCTCATGTGCTCAAACAGAAAATACGCCACCGATTCAAACGCCTACGGAGGTTTCGTACACCACCGAATTGGTCGTTCCAGAAGTAGAAGTGCCTTGGGGCATGGTATTTATGCCCAATGGCAGCCTACTTTACACCGAAAAAGAAGGCAAACTTATTCGTTTTCAATACGGGAAAAAGCACGAGATTACTGGCGTGCCCAAACCTTACGTTCGTGGTCAAGGCGGACTAATGGGCATTGCGTTGCACCCCAATTTTGAAGAGAACAATCGCATCTATTTTTCTATGGCATCCGCTACCGATAGTGAGTCTGGAGGAAATACAGGGCTTTACTCGGCTACCTTGACGGGCAATGCGCTGCAAGATGTTAGCTTGCTGTATTTAGCTGTACCTGACACAAAAAAAGGTGTTCATTTTGGGTCACGAATTGTTTTTGATGCCGATGGCTACCTATATTTTTCCGTTGGTGATCGCGGAGAACGTGACCTTAATCCACAGGATATTACCCGAGATAACGGCAAAATTTATCGTCTCCACGACGATGGAAGTATTCCAAAAGACAATCCTTTTGTTGGTGTGGCCAATGCCAAAGAAGCCATTTTTTCCTACGGGCATCGAAACCCACAAGGGCTGATTATACACCCCAAAACGGGTGCCCTTTGGGAGCACGAACACGGACCTAAAGGCGGCGATGAAATTAATATCATCGAAAAGGGCAAAAATTACGGTTGGCCCAAAATTACCTATGGAAAAAATTACTCCGGAACTACAATAACCGACAACCGTGCTCTTCCAGGAATGGAACAGCCTTTTTATTATTGGGTGCCTTCAATTGCCCCTTCTGGGATGGCTTTTGTTACAGGCAATAAATACCCAAATTGGACGGGTGACTTATTGGTCGGTTCGCTCAAATACACGTATTTAGAGCGATTGCAGATACGGAACAATAAAGTTGTTGCCCGCGAAAAAATTGCCGATGGCATTGGGCGTGTTCGTGATGTGATTGTAGGTCCTTATGGGTTTATTTATATCGCAGTTGAATACGAAGGCATTTACCGAATTAAGCCAAACTAAAATCTATTTTTTTCTTCAACCATTTTTTCATCGTAAAATATCGATGTATAGTTATTGGTAGTGAGTTTGTGAAATTTTTGTAATTTTAAAAAATGTTCAACCTACATCTTACTTGAAGTCATGAAACAAATAATTACACTATTCCTGCTTATTCCATTACAATTTATGTATGGTCAATACTATTTAGAGCTGATAAATAGTGGCGAAACATCACTTAACAAAATTGAACAAGAAGCTGAAAAACACTTCAAAAAGGTGGGCATTGATAACAATGCGTATAAGTTTTACCAACGTTGGTTGTACATCGCCAAGATGGAAGCCGACGAAAACGGAATGCTGACACCAAACAGTGAGTATATTAAAGAACTGCATCGTTATGAACACGAGCGAAACTTTAAAACACTATCAAATCATGTGACACAGACAGCTCCGTGGGTTGATATGGGCCCAACTGTTAAAAATGCTACAAGCGGTTGGAATCCTGGAATTGGGCGGATAACCTCAATGGCTTTTGAAAACACAAATCATTTTATTGTGGGCAGCCCAACAGGTGGTGTATGGAAAACCACAGATGGCGGGCAAAATTGGACCTGTCTAACTGACAATCTATCAAACATTGATGTGTATAGCCTTGTTATACATCCTGATGACAGCAACATATATTTTTGGGGAAGTACATTAGGGCGCATCTTTAAATCTACAGATGGTGGTGCTTCATGGAGCTTACTTAATGGTAGTAGTTTGTTGGTGTCCACTGTAAATAAAATTTTAATCAAGCCTGAAAACCCAGACATTATGTACGCTAGTGCAGAAAGGGAAGGCGTTTTTCGATCGACAGACGGCGGCGTAAGTTGGAGTAAAATTCACGCAGACAGCAATAATGGTTATGACATCGAGTTTAAGCCTGGAGACACCAGTGAAGTGTATGCCACTGGAGTTAATTTCTTTAAGTCCACTGATAATGGGGTGAGTTTTACTAAATATCAAGGGCCTGATTTAACCATTGATGGAGCAAACTGGAGTCAGGAATTAATTAGTGGAAACAAGTATTGGATATATGGCAAAGAAAACAACAATAAATCTGTAACGCCGAAGACAGGAAGTGGAATGGCATTATTTTTAAGTTCCAACTGGAATCGTGATAGCGTTCGTTTGATGTCTAGCGCAATTGATTTGAGTAGTGCAAACTCTGCCATTATTACTTTTTCATACTCTAATGTAAGTTGGGATAGCGATATTGACCAAATCACTGTTTCGTATCGAAAAAATGAACAAGAGGTTTGGACAGATTTAGCTACATATACTGATGAAGCTGCTAGTTGGACAGATATTGAAATAGATATTTCCAGTGTATTTGATAACTCCAGCACCTTCCAGATTGCTTTTACTGCCGTGTCAAATTACGGCCATGGGGTGACACTAGATGATGTAGGGATAAAGGATGTTTTAGGGAATGACATTTTTTATGAAGGGTTTGAGGATATGAATCATCTGTTTGCCAATACATTTGATGGTTCTGCCAAAATGTTAGGTGTCTCTGCGGCTGATCCGTCCAAAATCTATCTTCTTGAAGAAAAAAACGGAATATTTAATGGGCTTTATGTATCTACAGATAATGGTAACAGCTTTTCAAGGTTAGACCATACAGGAAAGAATTATTTTGGCTATTCCTCAACTGCTAGTGATGACAATGGTCAAGCACCAAGAGACATGGATATCCTCGTCGATCCTAACAATGCAAATAATGTATATATGGCTGGGATTTTGTCTTGGCGTTCCGAAGACGGCGGGAATTCCTTTTCCATTTCTTCCCAATGGGTTCCTAATAATGCACAAAATGAAAATATAGGCTATTGTCATGCAGATATTGATATTATGGAATGGGTTAATGGAGATTTATTTGTTGGTTCAGATGGAGGCGTGTTTATTGCTTCCGATCCCAATACCATTTCATCCAATTATTACGACGATTTATCTGAAGGGCTAGGCATTCGCCAATTTTATAAAATAGGCACTTCCAATTCGGCAACTGAAATCATTTCGGGTGGTTCGCAGGACAATGGAACATCAGTCTATGCTAACGGTGTGTGGAAGGACTGGTTGGGTGCTGACGGCATGGAAACTTTTGTGGACAAAAACGACAATAACATCTTGTACGGAACCAGTCAATACGGGAATCTATACATTAGCTATGATCAGGGTAATTCAAGGGGGTACATTCAACCTCCCGACGGACAGGCGGGAAGTGAAAACCTTGCAAATTGGATTGTTCCTTTTGAGCAAGACCCTATTGTTCAAGACAAAATATACGTTGCATATGACCAAGTGTTTTCTAAAGAAGGGGGTGCAGATTGGGTTGCCATTTCGCAAGAGTTCTCGGCCAACATAGACCGTTTTAAAATTGCGCCTAGTAATAGCGACGTTATGTATATAGCTGAAAATGATTTAATTTATAAAACAACAGATGGTGGGCAAACAGATTGGACAGCAGTTGCTTTGCCTGCTAATTCGGGCTTCATAAACGCAATAACGATAAATAAGGATAATCCCGATTTAGTAGCCTTAGCATGTACGGGCAATAACAAAGTAATTTTGTCTAGTGATGGTGGAGAAAATTGGCAAGTGATAAACAATGGCTTGCCTAACTTTGCGGCATCTGCCATATGCTTTTACGGAGAAGATCTAATTTTAGGGATGAACTACGGCATTTTTTACAACAGTGCGCATAACCGCAATACGTGGGATGCCTTTTCAGATAATTTACCTAATGTACGGGTGTTAGAACTCGAAGTAAATTATGCCTTAAATAAGGTTTATGCTGGAACCTTTGGACGTGGACTTTGGTCTGCCAATTTGGATGCTGCCGCATTAAGTATAGACAAAAAACTTTTGGCGCAAATCCAATTAGGTGCAAACCCTGTTGAGGACGAAATAGAACTTCAACTGCCTCAGCCTATTGCTGTTTCATTGAAATTGTACAATACGACAGGACAAATTGTGTATTACGCCAAAAAGGAAACATTGGAAAACGTACACAAAATTCCGGTGACGAATTTACCTTCAGGTATTTATATGTTGCGCATAACGGCTGACCACAGCACGGCAACATTTAAAATAGTTAAAGAATAAAAAAACCGGCCTAGAGCCGGTTTTTCTGCACAAAATAAACGTTGGGGTTTATTTTTTTCTCTTCTTCAAGTATCGCCAGGGCATGTCCCTGGTTTGGCTCGAGTGCTACCATAATCTTATCCTTATCGCTCATGATTTCTAATCTTTTGCGTTAAATAAACTTATTGTAACGATTGATCCGGGTGCGTTCTCTCCACCCGCGACTATATTATAAAACCCAGTCCACACGGGTTACATACTGCATATATGGTAAATATGCCTAGCTAAATTAATAAAATATTGCATATTATTTAATAATATGAGTTAAAATTATGATTTTGACAATGTTTTTGCGTTTGGAAATAATCTATGCTTGAATTTAAACATCTTGATTTTTCAATAAATCAGGTTTGGTGTGCTTATATTTGCAGCACAATCAACTATATGGTAAAAGGGCTTAGCTTTTTGGCAATCTTAGGGTTTATGGGTTTTTCGCTGGCACAAAACTTGGCACTAAACAAAACAGTGGCCGTGAGTAGTATTGAGGCAAATAACCTAACTGGAAATTTAGCAGTAGATGGTGATATGACCACACGTTGGTCAAGCGCGGCCTCAGACCCGCAATACATAACCATTGACCTCGGTGCCGTCTATAGTATAGATAACGTTAACATACATTGGGAAGCTGCTTTTGCTGTTGCCTATCAAATACAGCTTTCGACCGATAATCAGCAGTGGAATGATGTTGGGGGCAGCACAAATGGAGATGGCGGAATCGATACGTTCAACTTTTCACCCCAATCAGCACGCTATGTACGCATGTATGGCACCCAACGAACAACTATTGGCGGCACACAATACGGCTACAGTATTTATGAGTTTGAAGTTTATGGTGCCGCCGCCGCAGATGATGCCCATCTTTCTGGTATCAACATTGATGGTGCGCCGCTTAGCACATTTAGCAGTACGCAATACACCTATGATTACCTCCTAACACCAGGCATTACTGCTGTTCCAAGTGTTGCAGTAACTACGGTCAATGCAGCAGCAACGTACACTATAGACAACGCACAGACATTAACAGGCACAACAACCATCAACGTAACTTCAGCAGACGGTAGCAAAACCAAAGAATACAACATTAACTTCTTTGAAAGCACCTACAACCTGACCTGGCGTGATGAGTTTGATTATACCGGCCCTTTGGATAGTGAGAAATGGCACCATCAGACCTATCCGCCCAACTACAGCGGTTGGTTTAATGGAGAAGAACAACATTATACCAACCGTAATGAAAATTCGTACGTTTCAAATGGTGAATTAAAAATAACAGCCATTAAAGAGCGCTATCAAGACCCAACATCAGGGACAACAAAAGACTACACTTCTGCCCGTCTAAACTCAAAATTTGCTTTTAAATATGGGCGTGTAGAAGTGCGTGCCAAACTTCCTATCGAGCAGGGTACATGGCCTGCTATCTGGACACTTGGGAAAAACATCAATGAAAATGGCGCCTATTGGCAAACTTTGGGCTATGGCGACACCAATTGGCCGTATTGTGGAGAGATGGACATCATGGAGCAAGATGCCAATAAATCCATTACCTCTGCTGCTTTTCATTTTCCTGACGTAAATGGAAGCCCAACCTATACTACCAATCATATAAATGTTGCTGATACGAGCGGAACATGGCATGTGTATGCCATGGAGTGGACGGCCAATACCATAAACGTTATGGTGGATAATGTAGTTTTTCATACGCTTAATAATGCTGAAAATCCATACTTTGACAATGAGCATTTTATCTTACTAAACGTTGCCATGGGTGGTTCTTTGGGTGGAGCCATCGACTCCAACTTTTCGACAGCCGTTATGGAAGTTGATTACGTTCGTGTTTTTGAAATACAACCTTTATCTTCAGATTCACTACAACAACATCTTGTAATAGACATGTTTCCAAATCCAACACAGGGCAACGTGCACATAAAGTCTAGTGTAACGATGCAGAAAATTACCGTCTATGACCTTACGGGTCGTGTATTAGTACAACAGTATCCTAATGGACATGTTGCGCAGCTTAATCTAGGCAAAATGCCCGGCCTCTATGTTGTTAAAATTGAAGGGGAAGACTTGGTGACTACACGAAAATTGATTGTTCGTTAATTCGGGCTTTTTTTTTAGTGAACGCATCGACAAAAGCAAGAAGAGTGCGCTGTTTTTACCTCATGTTATTCGTGTAAATTTTGGTGTTTTAGTGTTTTTTTATATTTTAGCTAAAATTAACCTACTAATACAATCTTACATATTATGAAAATCTTACTATACTTATTCTTTGGGCTTTTAGTCAGTCCCTCTATTTTTAGCCAGATTGTTTCTGTAAGTTCCAATTCATCTATACACATTGCTTCTGGTAGTTCCGTATCACTTGGCGGGTTAGAGATTGAACCTGGAAACGAGTATGCTATTACTGGAGCTAATGCAGTATCCCATTCTTCTACGCCCATTTCTTCTGGTCAAAACAGTAGTGTGAATCGTGTTTATTCAAGTTCTGCGCCTCTTTCTGGGTTTATAGGCACGCTCACCTTCCATTATCTAGATGGAGAGCTAAATGGAATTGAAGAGGCTAATTTGGTGCTTGAACTACAGGCGGAGGACGACACATGGACTTCTTATGAAGGGACTGTGGATGAAGCAAACAATACGGTAAGTTATACATTTAGTGATGCTGTTACCTTTAAAGCCGTCACGGCTAGTGCCTCAGGTGCTACACTAATGATTCAAGAAGTAGTTACCCAATCTAACACTATTGTGGTTTATCCAAATCCAACTGCGAATCGTATTTATATCCAAACTCAGGAAAATTTCCGAGCAGATTTATACGATGTCATGGGAAGAAAAGTACAAAGTACGCATCAAAATGAAATGGATGTAAGTCGCTTAAGTAAAGGTAACTATTTACTAAACATTACTACTAAAGAAAATGAAACTACTACTTTTAGAATCATAAAAAAATAATTCCATTTTTTAACATCTTTGTACTGCTGAACACTGATTTGGTTAACCCGCATCTATACGGGTTGGTATGAGCTCGCATAACCATATAACAGGCTTTTAAACAGACCTAGAAACAATTACTAAAGAAATAGATGCTGGTCATGACGTAAACTAAAAGTGGTCAGTATAAATTAAACCGCTTTAAATCGCTAAAGACGATTAGTCGATTTATTTTTCCAAAAACTTCAAAGGAAAATTTTGAAATGTTTAGCTAAATTTTCAAAATTTATTGATAAAAAACCCACAATCTAATATAGTTGTGGGTTTTACGTCAGTTAATTGTTAAAAATGAGCCAGGTACACTTGTCTTATGATGTCCCATTAAAAAATATCATAACCCATACCACAACCAAAACAATCAAAATTGAAATTATGATATCAACTCGATTATAGCTATTTCTGTTTTTTGCTTTTTCTTCGGCTGTTATTGTTGAAAAAGTAAGGTTCAAGACTTTTTCTTTCGTTGGTTTTTGTGTTACTAGACTAGCAACAATAGCTAAGAGTACACTAAATAAAAAGAACCATGCCCCAAAGACTAAGAAATTCATATCTCCTAGATAAAAAAGCAACCCATCGGGGTTAAATGACTCTTTTGATATTTCTAACACAATGCGCAAAGCACCTAGTAGTAAGCCAACAATTAGGGTGACAAAAGCACCTGTTCCATTAATTCGTTTATACAATATACCTAATAAAAATACGGCTGTTATTGGTGCAGCTATATAAGATTGCACACTTTGTAAATACTCATATAAAACCCCAGAAATATTAGCCATAATAGGAATCCAAATAATCCCAACAATCACAACAAAAACAGTGGCAATTTGGCCTGTGCGTACCAGTTTTTTTTCTGGCGTATTTGGTTTGAGTTTTTTATAAATGTCAACAGTAAAGAGTGTTGAGCAGGAGTTAAATACAGATGCTAAAGAGCTCATTAATGCTGCCAACAAGCCAGCTGCTACCAGACCTCTCAAACCAGAAGGCAATAAATTACTCATCAAAACAGGAAATGCTTCATCGGGGGTGTCCCAATGTAATTCACCACGCATCTTTAATGTCAAAGCAATGATTCCGGGAACCAAGAATAAAAATACCGGCAGTAGTTTTAGTAAAGCCCCAAAAATACTTCCTCTTCTTCCCGCGGTAATATTTTTAGCTGTTAGAACCCTTTGCACAATATACTGATCTGTACACCAATACCAAACACCCACAATGGTACTTGTAATTAACAATGGTAGCCATGGAAAGTCAGGATCCGACATTGGCCTCCACATATTAAGGTATTCGGGTGTTACGGTTTCCGTCATACTTTCCCATCCACCAACTTTGTCAAGACCTATAATGGTTAATACAGCAGCACCAATAACGAGTAAAACTGCTTGTAATGCTTCGGTATAAACTACAGCTCTCATCCCACCTAAAATTGTATATAAGCCCGTAAGAACAACTGTTGCTAGAGCACCTGTCCAAAAATCGATGCCGAGCAAGGCTGACACAACAATGCCACCAGCATATATAGTTACTGATATTTTGGTCAATACATAAGCAATTATGGAAAATATAGAAAGCACCCATCGTGATCTTTCATCGAAGCGTTTTTCTAAAAACTCTGGCATGGTAAATACCCCACTTCTTGCGTAAAACGGTAAGAAAATCCATCCCAACATGAGTACAACCCATGCCTGAATCTCATATATCAACATTGGCAATTTATCCCCAGCACCTGCACCTGCAAGTCCAACAACGTGTTCAGAGCCAATATTGGATGCAAATATCGAAGCACCTACAACAAACCAACCCACGTTTCGACCAGCGAGAAAATAATCTTCTGTAGTGTTGTTCTTTTTACGAATTACCCAAACAGCTATTCCTGCGAGGACCAAAAAATAGATGCCAATGGCAATCCAATCGTATAAATCTAATGTTTGCATGGTTTTGGCTATTTAGTTGAAAATTTAAAAGTTGTTTTTGAGTTGTACATTTCGCCAGGTTTTAATACTACAATAGGAAAGTTAGATTGATTAGGAGAATCAGGAAAATGCTGGGTCTCCAGACAGAATCCAGTACGGTAGTTGTATGTTTCACCTTTTTGTTTAGATGGTAATGTGCCATCCAAAAAATTTCCTGTGTACAGTTGAATACCAGGCTCGGTTGTCGCTATTTCTAAATACCTGCCACTGTCTTTGTGGTAAGCAGTGGCTACCTCACGTAATCCGCTATTTTGATTATTCAACACCCAACAATGATCGTAGCCCAAACCTCGACTAAGCTGCTCGTTGGTATCGTTAATTTGTTTCCCAATTGCTTTGGCATTTCTAAAATCAAAAGGGGTTCCTGAGACATCGGCAACTACTCCAGTAGGAATCAAGGTTTCGTCAACAGGAAGGTAAGCGTCTGCATCAATTGTGATTTCGTGATCAAGAATTGTATTAGAAAAATCACCTGATAAATTGAAGTACGTATGTTGAGTTAAATTCACAATGGTTTCTTGGTCTGAGGTGGCTTTATATTCTACATCTAAAACATTCTCATTGGTTAGGGTATATAAAACGGTTGTTTGTAAATTTCCTGGATAACCTTCCTCGCCATCAACACTCAAATAGGTCAATTTTAATGTTACCGAATCATCTTTAGGTGGCATCGGTTCTGCCGTCCAAACAACTTTATCAAACCCTTTGTCCCCTCCGTGCAAATGATTTTTACCATTATTTTGAGCGAGTTGATATGTGTTGTTGTTCAATGTAAATTGACCATTTGCAATTCGATTGCCATATCGGCCGATCAATGCACCAAAGTAAGGGTTACTTTCCATATATTGGTCTAACGAATTATATCCTAAAACAACATCTTGAAATACTCCATCTTTGTTTGGAGCCGTCCATCGGGTGATTATCCCACCATAAGTAATAATATCGACTTGCATGCCTAGACTATTTGATAAGGTGTATTTTTCAACAGCTTGACCATTAAAAGTAGTTCCAAACATTTCTTTTGTTATTTGTGGCATTTCATTTGATTTTAAAGCAGTTTTATTGTTTTGTTTTGCACCTGTTCCAGTACACTGAATCATTAGGATGCTAAGTAAAATCAGGATGTTAAATTGAAGAATGTCATTTAGATTTTTCATTTTAAAAAAATATTAATGTGTTTTACTGTAGAAAGCTTCATTGGTTCGGATTTCTGATTTAAAATTTCTGATGGTCGTGTTTTCGTCGATCACCAACGATTCAATACCAGCAATCTCAGCAAAATCTTCAAGCTGTTCTGCTGTAATATTTTCACTATAACATGTGTGATGTGCACCGCCAGCTAAAATCCACGCTGTGCAGGCTGTTTCGAAATCAGGGAGTGGCTTCCACAGCACACGTGCCACAGGAAGCTTTGGAAGTTCACTTTTAACTTCTTCCCCCACTGTTTTATTGATAAGCAATCTGAATCGATTTCCAAAATCCATAAGTGCTGCATTGAGTGAGTTTCCTGCACGACCATTAAAAACTAAGCGTACAGGGTCCTCTTTTCCACCAATGCCCAAAGGGTGTACTTCGCATGAGGGTTTTTCGGCTGCTAAAACAGGATCAACCTCAAGCATATGCGAACCCAACACTTTTGGGTCTGAAGGATCTAAATGATAGGTGTAATCCTCCATAAAGGCATTTCCACCTTCTAGACCAGACCCCATAACTTTCATGGCGCGTACCAATGCCGCTGTTTTCCAATCGCCTTCTCCAGCAAACCCATAACCCTTTTGCATCAAACGCTGTACAGCAATTCCCGGCAATTGGCGTAGCCCGTGCAAATCTTCGAAATTGTCACTAAAACCTTTAAAACCACCATCGACTAAAAATTGCTCCAATCCAAGTTCAATTCGTGCAGCTTCGATTAAAGCGCTTCTGTTTTTTCCATCGCTGCGCAAAGATGCCGCTAAGTGATAAGTTTGCTCGTATTCCTTGATTAAGGTGTCAATATCTTTATCTGAAATGGTATTGATTACGGCAACCAAATCTCCTACAGCGTAGGTGTTTACCGAAAACCCAAATTGCTTTTCGGCCTCAACTTTATCACCATCAGTAACCGCTACAAATCGCATATTATCTCCAAAACGGGCAAATTTAGCACCTTGCCAATCGTCCCATCCGGCTGCAACACGTGTCCAATCGCCAATTTGCTTTTGAGTTTTTTCTGAAGACCAATGTCCAACAACAACCTTACGGTTTTTACGCAAACGACTTACAATAAATCCAAACTCTCGATCACCATGGGCAGCCTGGTTTAGATTCATAAAATCCATATCAATTGTATTCCAAGGAATATCTCTATTGAATTGGGTGTGTAGATGCAACAAGGGTTTTTGAAGACTTGTGAGTCCACGAATCCACATTTTTGCAGGTGAAAAGGTGTGCATCCATGTAATCACACCAATACAGTTTTCCGCATGGTTTGAAGCTGAAAGTGTTTGAACTATTTCATCTGTGGTTTTTACAATGGGCTTGAAAACCACTTGTACAGGAATTGATGCTGATTTATTAAGTGTTTTTACTATTTCTTTTGAATTATCAGCTACCTGTTTTAATGTTTCAGGTCCGTAAAGATGCTGGCTACCTGTGATAAACCACACTTCTTTTTTTGATATGTCAATCATGAATTTATGTGTTTGTTATTGACCGTAATAAGCGTTTTTGCCGTGTTTACGATCGTAATGTTTTTTTATTAAGGAGTCTTTCAATCGTGCTACACTTGGGTTAATTTGTAAGGTCAAGTAAGCCATTTCTGCAACCACTTCCAAAACCTTACTGTTATATACAGCTTTTGCAGCATCCCTACCCCAAGCAAATGGTCCGTGATTTCCAATCAATACCATTTCAACTTCAGTGTGGGATAAATTTTTCTGTTCAAAACACTCTATGATTTGAATTCCTGTGTTGTGTTCATAATTTCCTTCGATAAGATCATCTCTCATAGGTGGCGCACACGGAATATCTTTTGTTAAGTGATCTGCGTGTGTGGTTCCGAAAATAGGTATGTCTTTTTGCGCCTGTGCCCATGCACAAGAATACATGGCATGTGTGTGTGCAATCCCTCCTATGTCGTCCCAATTCTTATACAGATAGGCATGTGTTTTGGTGTCAGAAGAAGGCCGTTTATCACCATCAACAATATTGTTTTCGAAATCTACAATCACAATATCTTTAGGGCTCAAAATTTCGTAAGGAACCCCGCTTGGCTTTATGGCAAAAACACCACGACTTCTATCTACTGCACTTACATTACCAAAGGTATATACGACGAGTCCCAATTCGTTTAATTGCATATTCGCTTCGTAACACTCTTCTTTAATGGACTTAAATGATGAACTCATTGATTTTTTAATTTTAAATTGTCCTCTACAAATTTCGCTAGAGACTTGTATTCTTGCATATAGTTTTGGTAGGCTTCTACAGCAATAGATTGAGGGAAAAATTCCGCTTCAAAATCACTACCCATAATTTTACTTGCAGATACCACATCTTCATAGGCTCCACCTGCAACAGCAGCATAAATAGCTGCACCCAAAGCGGGCGCCTGATCTGACTCAGCAACTTTTATCGGCATATTTAACACATTTGATAATGTTTGCATGATAAAGGGTGATTTGCGCGCAACTCCACCAATTCCTATAACCTCACGAATCCTTATTCCTTCACTTTCAAAGCGATCAACGATCATTTTGGATCCAAAACAAATCGCGTTGACCAGCGCTTTAAAAATATGTGGCGCTTTGGTACCAAGTGAAATACCCGATAGGGCTGCTTTTAATTCCTGATTGGCATCCGGTGTTCTACGTCCATTAACCCAATCCAAAGCAATTGGTATTGCTTCATCGATTGGAATTTTTTCTGCTTGTTCTGCAAGAGTGCGAATAAATTTTTGGTTTATTTCGGCAGCAAGTTCTTCTTTTTGTTGGTCCGAAATTATTGTTGATTTCATGACTAATTGGTCGATGGGCCAATCCAAAACACTTTTAAACCAAGCCAATACATCACCAAAAGCTGATTGGCCAGCTTCAAGTCCGATAAATCCTGGAATAACTGAACCATCAACTTGACCACAAATTCCTTTAACACATGTATTCCCCACAACTGCTTGATCGGCTACCATAATATCGCAGGTAGATGTTCCCATTACCCTAACTAATGTATTTTGATCAATTTTAGCACCTACAGCTCCTGCATGAGCATCAAAGGTGCCAACGGCAATGGTCGTTTTTGTGGTTAGGCCAAGTTTCGCAGCCCACTCTTCATTGAGATAGCCTGCAATTTCGTTGGATGTATAGGTTTCTTGATATAAATTATCTTTTAATTCTGCTAAATAGGGGTCTAACTGAGTTAAAAAATCTTTTGAAGGCAAGCCACCCCAGCTTTCATGCCACATCGCTTTATGCCCAGCAGCACAACGACTTCGTTTAAATGATTTTAGGTCGTTATTGTCTGAGAGCATATATGTCATGTAATCACAGTGCTCCATCCAAGTGTGGGTAGCATTTTTTACGGACTCATCTACTCGAATGATATGAAGAATTTTAGCCCAAAACCACTCGGATGAATAAATTCCACCTTCATATTTTGTAAAATCCTCTCCACCCCAGTTCTTTGATAGGTGATTGATTTCGTTTGCTTCCTTTACAGCAGTGTGATCTTTCCACAACACCATAAGGGCATTGGGGTTTTCTGAGAACTCCTTAGTCATTGCTAAAGGGATTCCCTGTTCGTTTAATGGTAGCGGTGAGGATCCCGTTGTGTCAACACAAATGCTTACAACAGACTCAGGAGCTACTTCACTTTGTTGGATTACAGATGTGATGACAAATTCCAAGCCCTCAATATGATCGAGTGGATGTTGTCGAAATTGATTGATTCCTGGATTGCAATATTTTTGTTCCTTCCACCTTGGGTACCAAAAAACTTCATTTGCCAATTCAGCCCCATTGTTTGTGTCAATTAATACGGCTCTGACTGAGTCAGAGCCGTAATCTAATCCGATAACAAATGTTTTCAATTAATTTTATTTTCTTGGTTTATTAATTTGAAAAAATTTTTTGTTAAAGTACAACATAATAATCTATTGATAATTTAAAAGTTATTAATAGTGTTTTAACCTAAGAAGAATATATAAAGTAAAGAGCGTAATACGACTCTAATTAATGAGCTTAAGGATAGATAGGTAAGAACGGTTTTCTTAAAAGCAAGAGGTTTTTAATTTGTACAAAGAGAGATTAAAATAAATTTAAAACATTGAAAAACAATGCCTTAATATCGATAAAGAATTTAAAATATGATTAATCGGTTCTATATTCCCTAAAAAATTTCAATTTGAAAATAAAAAAGTTCGAACCGCTGATATTAACCCCATTTTGCACAAAATAGCCCA
>JAURDG010000129.1 GCA_030828025.1 Flavobacteriaceae bacterium
AATTCCATAAGTACTTTGCACCCATTCTTGGTTTAGCCATGAGAGTGTTGGGTGTCCAAAAGCACGATCTTTGGCTTGCTCAAAGCCGTAGCTTGAAATCATCACAACTGCTGTAATCACCAATACGCCAACCAACGAAATGCCAGCTACTTGAATGCGTTTACGCAAACGTTGTTTTCGCCTTAGGCGTGCATAAGCCTCGTTTTTTAGGCGTTCTTCTTCGGTAGGTTCTGGGAGTGCTGCTTGGGTATCTTTAATCACTTCCTCTATCTTTGAGCGGTCCACCCGCGCTAAGCGTTCTTCGGGCATCGCTCGAGCAAATTTGACCAAATCCGCTCTAAGCAACACCTCTTTTAGCTGGTCTAGGGTTTCATTTTGGAGTGCCAAATTTCCCGTATCCCGCAACAATTCCAATTTGGTCAACAACTCATCTGAGGTACTTTCTAGGGCGTCAATGGTGGTTTCGTCCTCAAGAAAGTTCCTGACGATGTCTGTCATTTCGGAATAATAATTTTTATACGCCTCTTGCTTGTCCAATCGCTTTGCTTCTAGGGCTTGTAGTGCAAAAAGTGCCCGTTCAAACGGAGGAAGTTTTTGTCTGCTTTTGCGGATTCTCTTTTGTGTTTTTTGAACACCCAAATACGCAGCCATAAGCCCCAAAAGTGTAAGTAATCCATAAAGATAGGGCTTCCACCAGCCTTGGGTATTTCGGGCAATGGGCAGTATTGTTTTTATAGGAAATAGTGCCTGTTCTGTGGTGTCCACAACCACATCATTAATCCGAATCAAAAGGGAGTCGTTGCTGCTGAATAATGCACCATCAACCAGCACTTTCTGCTGCGGAAGAATAAACTGTCCCGTATCGAATTGAATAACAGAAAAGGTCTTGGCGTAGGTGTGTTTTTTATTGGTTATGGTCGTATCTACAGGGGTTGATTCTATGACTTCAAACGGGGCAAATGCCTGAACAGGCGGAAACTGAATCTGCGCTGGGGCATCTGTTGAAACTTCAATAGAGACATTAATTGGTTCAGCAATGCGCACTTCAAGAGTATCCGCTTGCAGCACAACTTGTGTTTGTGCAACCGCAAAGGTTGTCCCAATAAAAACGGCCAAAAGCCTTAGTAGTCTATCCACGATTTTTAAAGTAGGTTAGCAGTTTTTTGACATAACTTTCATTCGTAGCACAGGAAATTGCACCAGCCCCGTAGCGTGTAAAATTACTGCTGAAGTAATCCGCTGTTTTTCGGTGCGACAAGGCATAGGCGGTGCGCACACTTTTGGAAGATGAGTTGACCCACTTTAGTTGGTTTGTTTCGGTATCGCGCACATACAACAAGCCCGCAGCAGGAAATTTAACTTCCATCGGGTCAAAAAGGCGCACACCCGTTAGGTCGTGTTTGCGAGCAGCGAGTTGTACTGCTTTAGAATAGTCAGTATCCAAGAAGTCCGAGAGAACAAAAACGATGGCTTTCTTTTTCAGGATGCGGCTCATAAACTCCAATGCGCCCGTTATATCGGTCTTGGTGCTTTTGGGTTTATGCTCCAGCAACTCACGAATAATGCGCAATACATGCGACTTGCCCTTTTTTGGGGTTATAAACAGTTCTACCTCGTCGGAGAAGAGTATAAGCCCAACCTTATCGTTGTTTTGCAAGGCAGAAAACGCAAGCGTCGCCGCAATCTCGGTTAGTGTCGCCCGCTTCATTTGATTTTGCGTACCAAAATTTGCCGAGCCACTAACATCAACCACGAGCATAAGTGTTAGCTCGCGCTCTTCCTCAAATACTTTGACAAAAGGCTCTTGATAACGAGCAGTCACATTCCAGTCTATAGCACGAACATCGTCTCCATATTGGTACTGACGCACCTCGCTAAAGGTCATCCCACGCCCCTTAAAAGCACTGTGGTATTCCCCGCCAAAAATGTGATTGCTCAATCGGCGGGTTTTAATTTCAATCTTCCGAACCTTCTTTAAAAGCTCTTTGGTATCCATAATTTGTTGCGCGTTAGATCTATGGTACTTCTACCGCATTGACGATGCGCTGGATGATATCCTCTGCACTTACATTCTCTGCTTCGGCTTCATAGGTGATGCCGATTCTGTGGCGAAGAACATCATAAACCACCGCACGAACATCCTCGGGGATGACGTAGCCTCTGCGCTTGATAAAGGCGTAGCACTTGGCTGCCATTGCCAGATTGATGCTTCCTCTGGGTGATGCTCCAAAACTAATTAGCGGCTTAAGCGATTGTAGCTTAAACTGCTCCGGATAGCGCGTAGCAAAGATTAAATCCAAAATATATTTTTCAATTTTTTCGTCCATATACACCTCACGTACCGCCTTTTGCGCCTTAGCAATTTGTGCTGTCGAAATGACTGGCTTAACGGTTCCAAACGAGTCGTTTAGGTTGGCGCGAACGATTTGCTGCTCGTCTTTGAGGGTTGGGTAATCGATAACCACCTTGAGCATAAATCGATCCACTTGAGCTTCTGGAAGTGGATAGGTTCCTTCTTGTTCTACGGGGTTTTGTGTGGCCATAACCAAAAATGGAGGCTTTAGAAGAAAGGTCTCTTCGCCAATGGTCACTTGTTTTTCTTGCATGGCTTCGAGTAGTGCCGACTGTACTTTCGCAGGAGCTCGGTTAATTTCATCGGCAAGCACAAAATTGGCAAACACGGGCCCCTTTTTGATGCTAAACTCGTTTTCCTTGGCGTTATAGATCATAGTACCAATCACGTCTGCAGGGAGCAAATCTGGTGTAAATTGAATTCGACTAAAACTACCTTTAACGGCCTTGCTCAGCGTGTTAATGGCAAGAGTTTTGGCAAGCCCAGGAACGCCTTCCAGTAAAATATGCCCTTGACCCAAAAGACCAATAAGTAGTCGTTCTACCATGTGTTGCTGGCCAACGATTACCTTATTCATCTCTAAAGTCAGGATATCTACAAATGCGCTTTCTTTTTCAATATGCTCGTTTAAAGCCTTGATATCTACTGGGGTATCACTCATGTTATTTTGTTTTTTCAATTAGCGTTGCAAAATGATTAAAAATGTACAATGCGTTTGTTAATGTTTGGTTAAAAATAAACTTTAAACGACAGATAACAAAAAGAGATTGCGACACTTATTTTTTTTGTGTCCACTTTATGTCATAACAGCCAAAAAACGTCTAAATAATAATCTGTTTAAATATGATGATTCTACTGAAAATATATTATTTGTGGCGGTATGGTACATTGCAATATGGCTTGACGATATACTGTAGCTTTTTTTAACAAAAATATCTAACGTTTTTGTAGTGCTTTGCGCCCCAAGTAGAAGCATAAAATTAAGTGTCAATAAGATGGCGGTGCTTGGACAGGTAGGCAAGTACCGCTGGCGGCAACCACCTGTTAAGAAGCGTAGGGTCTTGCGTGGTGCGGATTTGGGAGGCTGAAATTTCTTGAAGCGGAACTTCTTGAAGGAGTTGATCCTCCGAAAAAGATGATAACGTACTGCCTGCTCTAGGATAAATGAGCAAGGGAAATTGTTGAACATAAGCTGCCTGATGCCATGAAGACAGGCTAGCGGCGGTGTCCGCACCTAGCAGTAAACTGTAGTCGTGGTTGGGAAATTGCGCCCTAAGTTGTTTCAGAGTCGTTGCTGTATAATTTGGCTTGGGCAGTTTTAATTCAATATCGTTGGGCACCATATTGGGATATGTTGCCAAGACCTCTTGCAACATCGCCCAGCGATGTGCCTCTGGCCATAAGTCTGCGGGGTCTTTAAACGGGTTATGAGGCGTAAGCACAAACTGCACTTCGTCAGCTTTGTCTTTTGCCAATACAGCTAAGGCAATGTGTATATGCCCGTAGTGTATCGGGTTAAAACTGCCAAAAAAAAGGGCGATGCGCTTCATGCCTGCAAAAATTCGATTGCCAATTGGGTTACTTCTTTTTTGGCTGTAGCCAAATCGTCGTTTACAACAACGTGGTCAAATGCTGGTGCGTGCGCCAACTCTGATGTTGCCTTAGCCAAACGAAGGGCAATTTTCTCCTCCGAATCAGTGCCTCGTTTATTGAGTCGTTCAGAGAGCACATCAATGGTTGGCGGTTTGATAAAAATAGCCAAGGTGTTTGTTGGGTAACGTTTTTTGATGCTTATTCCGCCCATGGCATCAATGTCAAATAGGGCATTTAGTCCTAGTGACCAAATGCGCTCCAACTCCGACTTTAGCGTTCCGTAAAACATCCCCGGATAGACCTCTTCGTATTCGACAAAAGCCCCTTGCGCTATTTTTTCTTTGAAGGCTGCTTCAGAAAGAAAGTAATAGTCTTTTCCGTGTTCTTCATTTCCCCGTGGTGGACGCGACGTAGCCGAAATGGAAAAGGCAAGATTACACGCTGGCTGCGCCAATAAATGTTTGGCCAAGGTGCTTTTGC
>JAURDG010000188.1 GCA_030828025.1 Flavobacteriaceae bacterium
AACTTCTTCAGTTGTTTCTTCTATGGGTTGGTTTTCGTCAGCCATGCTGCGGTTTTTTGTATTCTACCAGACCGAGTAAATGCGCTGTCTTGATAGAAGGGTTTATTATAATTTATCTCTTGTATTACTCAAATGCGCTTCCCAAGAGGACGGCAAATGTAGCGTCTTTCTAGCAGTTGAACAAAAAAAGTTTATGCGAATACGTACACAATCAGGCCACCCTTTCTCAACTCTGGTGCGCATTTGCAATGCGTACCTATTTTAAAGGTCAATCACGCATTATTAAAGCGCGCCAAGAGAATAAGGGCTATCAAATTATCTTTTACGTTGCTTCACCAACTCAAGTACATGCTGTAGCATTTCTGACACGTTATACTTCATGGCATCTAGCACAATGGCATCTTTAGCTTGTCTCAGCGGGGAGTCGTCGCGAGTGCTATCCATATGGTCTCGTTGGGTGATGTTTGCCTCAATTTGCTCCAAGGAAACCGTTGTGTCTTGCTCCTTGAGTTCTTTGTAACGTCGTTGCGCACGAACCTTGGCGTCGGCGGTTAAAAATAACTTTAAGTCTGCATTTGGAAAGACTACTGTGCCAATATCACGTCCATCCATCACCACGGAATGCGTTGCACCAATAATGCGTTGTTGGGCAACCAAAAATGCCCGTACTTCAGATATCGAAGCAACCTGGCTCACGGCATTAGAAACCTCCATCGAACGTATTTCAGAGGACACATCTACGCCGTTTAGGTACAGTTTATGCTGTTGAAAAGATAGTTGAATATCGTCGAGGTGTGTAATCAGTTGGGCTTCATCCAAACCGTTTAGGGTAAGCCAGCTTTTTTGTTGTGCATAAAAGGTAACGGCTCGATACATCGCACCTGAATCTACATAAACCATATCCAAGGCGATCGCAAGACCTTTGGCTAGTGTGCTTTTACCTGTAGATGAAGCACCGTCTATGGCAATGATAAAAGGCTTTTTCATGGTCGTGGCGCTAAAGTTAATCCCAAAAACGTTCTATTTCCAGCTACGCTATAGCGTGCATGACTCAACTGAAACCGCAAACGGCGCATTTGAATTCCCACACCAAAAGACAAACCCGAAAAGTTTCGCACGTCTAAAATACGCATTTCTGCTGCGCGCTGGCTATGATACCCCAAACGCATCGAAAACACGCCTTCAGGAAAAATTTCCACACCAAACGTACTATGCCTTAAGAGCTTTTTCACAACGTTAGCCTTCGTTTCGGCACTTGTGCCATCAAAGTTAGTTACTGCTTCTTCGGGGTTATCAAAATACAAGGGATACCTATTTAAATGATGAAAAGACAAGTGCCATCGCAAAGGCAAATAACGTAAAGCGTTAGAAAAACCCAAAGTTAAATTACTGGGCAATGGCTCATATACATCCTGATAAGTTGTGAGTTGCTTGCCCAAATGCTGGTAGAGCAACGCGATGCGACATGTTGCGCCAGCAGGTTGATAAAACAAACCCATGTCTGCTGTAATGCCCGAAGAATTGTAGGATTCTAAAGCTGAACGTATATAACGCACACGAGCACCCAAATAAATATCTTGCCTTAAGAAATAATGTGAACTTGCAACACCCAAAGCAACTTCATTTCCAGAAAAATCGTTGGTCGGATTACCCAATACATCAAAGCCCTCAAATGTACCATAATGCATATAAGCCACATCAAAAACAACTGCCTTGTTTCTGTTGATGGCGTAGGCAAAAGCAGCAGTTCCACGGTTAATTCCATCAAAATAAGGTTCATAATTAACCATAAAGTGTCCGCCATGATCAGCACTAATCGTGGCAGGGTTTATCAATGTGGTGCCAATATCCGTGTCCTGTAAAGTAATGGGATCAGCAAGTGCTAGACTTCTGGGTGTAGCGGAAAGCTCTAAAAATCGATAGGTCGCATCGCCACCCAACTGAGCGTACATACTGGCACAAAAAAACAGCGCAAAAAAAGTATAGATTAACGACCTCATGCGTACTATAAACGAGATTTAGCGACTTTTCGTGCCTGGTACTCGTTGCTTGGTTATTGCAATATGCAGCACTTCGTCTATGTTGCTTACATAATGAAAGGTTAACCCTTTCAAATATCGGGCTGGAATTTCCCCAATGTCAGATTCATTTTTCTGACATAGAATAATTTCTTTGATGTTCGCACGCTTTGCAGCGAGTATCTTTTCTTTGATACCGCCCACAGGAAGTACTTTTCCGCGAAGTGTAATTTCTCCAGTCATCGCAATTCTATTTTTTACTTTTCGCTGCAAAATACTAGAAACCAAAGAGGTTATCATCGTAATGCCCGCACTAGGCCCGTCCTTAGGGGTGGCGCCTTCAGGCACGTGAATATGAAAATTATGCTTACCAAAAAAGTCATCTGCAATACCTAACTCCTGGGCATGTGCCTTGATATATTGCAGGGCTATGGTCGCCGATTCTTTCATCACTTTCCCTAAATTTCCCGTAATGGATAAGTTCCCCGTTCCTTTGCTTAATGAAGATTCGATAAACAGGATATCACCGCCAACACGTGTCCATGCCAAACCAGTAACCACGCCAGCAAGATTGTTATTTTCATAGGCATCACGAAGCATTTTTGCTGGACCTAAAATGTCTGCTAATTCTTCAGCATCAAGTTTTGGTGCACGTGGGTCTTCTTTGGCGATACGCATAGCATAATGACGCACCACTTTCGCAATTTGTTTATCCAATCCCCGAACGCCTGACTCACGGGTGTAGCCAGCCACCAATTGCCGCATGGTTGTCTTTGGAAGTTTTATCGCGGTTTTTGACAACCCGTGTTCTTTGAGTTGTTTCGGCAATAAATATCGTAGTCCAATTTGGATTTTTTCTTCTAGTGTATATCCGCTAACTTCTATAATTTCCATTCGGTCAAGCAAGGCTGGTTGAATGGTTGACAGTGAATTAGCGGTTGCGACAAACATCACTTTTGAAAGGTCATAGCCAGTTTCCAGATAATTGTCGT
>JAURDG010000219.1 GCA_030828025.1 Flavobacteriaceae bacterium
AGATGCCTTTGTGGAAACGGTAAAAAATATTGCACCTACGTTTGGCGGGATTAACCTCGAAGACATCAAAGCGCCAGAGGCTTTTGAGATTGAGCGTCGCCTTGTTGAAGAACTCGATATTCCAGTGATGCACGACGACCAGCACGGAACGGCAATTATCTCTGGTGCTGCCTTACTCAATGCGGTAGAGCTAGCCGAAAAAGACTTATCTAAAGTAAAAATGGTCATTAGTGGAGCAGGTGCCGCTGCCATATCTTGTGCACGACTTTATCGTGCTTTAGGCGTGTTGCCTCAGCATATGATGATGACCGATAGCAAAGGAATTATCAGAGCAGATCGAGAAAATCTTACATCCCAAAAAGAAGAATTTGCCACAAAAATAGATGTACAGACCTTGGAAGAAGCCCTTGTTGGTGCAGATATTTTTATAGGGCTTTCAAAGGCGGATATTATGACACCTGCCATGCTCAAATCTATGGCGGCAAAACCAATCGTTTTTGCCATGGCGAATCCAAATCCAGAAATTGATTATACACTGGCTGTCGCAACCCGTGATGATGTGATTATGGCAACTGGTCGCTCCGACTTTCCCAATCAAGTGAACAATGTGCTGGGCTTTCCGTTTATTTTTAGAGGTGCACTTGATGTGCGCGCCACCAAAATTAATGAAGCGATGACGATGGCGGCGGTTCAAGCACTAGCCGATTTAGCCAAGGAAACCGTTCCCGAACAAGTCAATATTGCGTATGGCGCAACCAAATTAACCTTTGGAAACGACTACATCATCCCAAAACCGTTTGACCCAAGATTGATTACAACAATACCCATGGCAGTAGCAAAAGCAGCTATGGAAAGCGGTGTTGCTGCAGCACCCATTAAAGATTGGGATAAATACCAAGAGGAGCTACACACCCGAACTGGAGACAACAAAAAATTGGTTCGCCTAATCATAAGCCAAGCCAAAAGCAATAAACAACGTGTTGTCTTTGCTGAAGGCGATGAATTAGATATTCTCAAGGCGGCGCAATTGGTCGCTGAAGAAGGGATAGCGGAACCCATTTTATTGGGCGATGAGGAACTAATTCGGGAGTTGATGGCTACCATTGAATTTGATGACGACGTAACCATCATCGATCCTAAAAAGGAAACAGTCAAAAAGCAGCGTAATGCCTATGCGCATACCTATTGGCAATTACGTCAACGCAAAGGAATTACACTTTATGATGCCCAACGGCAGATGCGTGAGCGTAATTACTTTGCTGCCATGATGGTGCGTGAGGGCGATGCAGATGCGATGATTTCTGGCTATAGCCGCAGTTACCCAAATGTGCTCAAGCCTGTGCTGCAAGTGATCGATCGGCAAGATGGTGTCAATCGAGTGGCAACGACTAACTTGATGATTACCAACAAAGGGCCATTATTTTTATCGGACACATCCATTAATGTAAATCCTAAAGCTAGAGACCTTGCAAAAATTGCACAAATGACTTCGTACACCGCTTCACTTTTTGGGATAGAGCCAAAGGTTGCGATGTTGTCCTATTCCAACTTTGGTTCATCCAGAGACGAGGAGGCAAAAAAGGTCAGCGAAGCCGTAAATTTGGTGCATCGCTTCATGCCCAATATTGCTGTTGATGGGCCTATTCAAGCTGACTTTGCACTCAACAAAACCATGCTGACCAATAAATTTCCGTTTTCCAAAATTGCGGGTAGCGAGGTCAATACCTTAGTATTGCCCGACTTAAACGCAGCAAATATCGCCTACAAACTGATTAAAGAGTTGGACGGCGCACTTTCCATTGGCCCGATTATGATGGGATTAAAACAACCCGTCCATATATTACAACTCGGCGCAAGCGTGGATGAAATTGTGCACATGACTGCCGTGGCTGCTGTAGATGCTCAAAACAAGAAAGCATTAACTTAAAAGTATAGTTATGCAGTAACATTGCGACTGTTTTAAGATAACTAGTTTAACTTCTCAGTTTTTTTCGGCATTATTGTTTTAACATCTAAGTAATTGTATTATGCATGTGATTTCAAAGATTTTTCATCCTAATTTTGTACCGCCACAAATCTTAATACATGCAGACATTAGGCGAGTTTTTAATTGCCAATCAGCAAAAAAATCCGAGTAGTACAGGTGAATTTAGTCGCTTAATTCACGCCCTTCGATTGGCAGCAAAAGTAGTAAGCCACGAGGTAAACAAAGCCGGCATTGTGGATATCTTGGGTAATTATGGCGCAACCAATATTCAGGGAGAAGCGCAACAAAAGCTAGATGTTTTTGCCCATGACCTCTTTATTAAAGCACTTACCAATCGAAATATTGTTTGTGGTATCGCAAGCGAAGAGACCGAAGATTTTATACGAGTAAGCCCTGCTTCAGGGAAAGGGAATAATTATGTGGTGCTAATAGACCCGCT
>JAURDG010000060.1 GCA_030828025.1 Flavobacteriaceae bacterium
ATATGCCACAAAAGTAACACATAGTCCTTAGGAAATAACTGTAGTTTCGATTCGATTTATTCCCCCTTAAAAACAGGTAACGCTAAAGGTAATTTTTGTGTTTTTAGATGTCTTAAATCTATAAATATGGTACAAGGACTACTTATTTTGACTGCTGTTCTTACAGTTGTTTTGATTTTCAATTTTTTTGCCATTAGGCTACATAAAATCCCTGCGCACAAGGGAAAAAAACTACGCAAGATTTTCCTAATCGTTTATGGTATATCGATGATTTCCGTGGGGGTTGCCTTTATTTTTCTTGAAGAAAACGCCATATTAGGTTGGTGTTATATCCTGATTGGTATTGGTTTTCCAATGGCCAATGGGATAGCTAGTCGTAATAAAAACCTATAACTCTTTTCTCAGCCGGGCCACTGGCGCACCAATCATTTCTCGGTATTTGGCTACTGTACGACGGGCAATGGGATAGCCTTTTTTATTCATGAGTTTCATCAGTTCCTCGTCGGTTAAAGGATTCGACTTGTCCTCTGCATCGATTATCTCGCCCAAGGCTTTCTTTACTTCAATAGTGGAAATATCTTCGCCGTCAGCATTGGTTATTCCCTCAGAAAAATACCACTTGACCAGCTTGGTGCCATAGGGCGTATCCACATATTTGCTGTTGGCTACGCGCGAGACGGTCGAAATATCCATACCAATACGGTCGGCGATGTCTTTTAAGATCATAGGCTTTAGCTGCTGTTCGTCGCCCGTCAGGAAATATTCCTGCTGAAACGCCATAATGGTATTCATTGTTTCGTACAGGGTGTGTTGGCGTTGTTTTATAGCATCAATAAACCAGCGTGCAGCATCTAATTTTTGTTTGATAAACTGCACCGCCTTTTGTTGCTCTTTGTTTTTTTCTTTGGCTTCTTTGTAGCCCGAAAGCATGTTTTTGTACTCGCTAGAGACGTGTAACTCGGGAGTATTGCGCCCATTTAAACTTAGGCTTAGCTGCCCATCGACCAATTGAATAGAAAAGTCGGGGATTATTTGCGCATTTATTTTGGTGTCGCTGCTGTGAGCGGCACCAGGCTTTGGATTGAGCTTAGCAATCTCTTCCATGCAGGCTTTTAGCTCCTCATCGTCTATTTTTAGCCGTGCTTTGATCTTGGTAAAGTGCTTTTTGGTAAATGCATCAAATTGATCTTCCAATAGCTTGATGGCTTGAGCTACAGCGGGTGTCGTGGGCTTGCGTTTGAGTTGGAGAAGCAAACAGTCGCGCAAATCCAATGCGCCTACGCCTGGCGGATCCAGCTGTTGTACCGAATCCAGAATATGACGCACTTGCTTTTCGTCGGTAAAGATATTTTCTGTAAAGGCGAGATCATCTACGATATCGATGATCGCTCTTCGAATGTAGCCGCTGCTGTCTATACTTCCCACCAAAAAGGCAGCAATTCGGTATTCTTCGTCCGAAAAAGTAAAGGTGTCCAACTGCCGCATCAAGTCTTGATGAAAGCTAATTCCGCCTGCGTAGGGAATTTGTTTGTTTTCGTCGTCTGCGCTGTAGTTTTGCGCACGTAGGCGGTATTCGGGAATTTCGTCATCACTCAAATAGGCATCTATGTCGATATCCTCTGCCTCGATCACTTCGCCTCCGTCTGCTTCATTTTCGCCAAACTCGTCTTGGGCTTCTGTTTCTTCTTTGCCCGATGCTAGTGCTGGATTTTCTTCTATTTCACGCAGTATTTGTTGCTCAAAAGATTGTATGGGCAACTGTATCAACTTCATCAGTTGAATTTGTTGTGGCGATAGCTTTTGCGAAAGCTTGAGTTGAAGGTGTTGTTTGAGCATTTTTGATGTTTGGGTTTTATAAAAATACAAAACCCGAATAAAATGAACTAAAACGCCGCATTGAGTGGCGTTCGTGGATAAGGAATTACGTCTCTAATGTTGGTCATGCCAGTAGCGTAAAGCACCAAGCGTTCAAACCCGAGTCCAAATCCAGCGTGTTCGGCAGTTCCAAAGCGACGTAAGTCCAAATACCACCACAATTCTTCTTCGTCTATGTCCATGGCACGCATGCGTGCAACGAGCTTGTCTAAGCGCTCTTCACGTTGAGAGCCACCCACCATTTCGCCTACGCCTGGAAACAATACATCCATCGCACGAACGGTTTTTCCATCTTCGTTCATGCGCATATAAAACGCCTTAATCTCGGCGGGGTAGTCGTACAAAATGACGGGACTAGTGAAGTGCTTTTCGACCAAATAACGCTCGTGTTCGCTTTGCAAATCGGCACCCCAACCCTCTATGGGATAGCTAAATTTCTTCTTCTTGTTCGGCTTGGAGTTGCGCAAAATATCTATGGCTTCGGTATATGAGATGCGGATAAACTCATTTTCGGTCACAAACCTTAGCCGCTCCATAAGCCCCATTGGGCTACGCTCCAATTGCGGTTTTTTTGCTTCTTCTTCTGCAAAACGTTGGTCCAAAAATGTTAAATCTTCCTGACAGTGTTCTAAAATATACGCCAAAACAGATTTGATAAAATCTTCCGCCAAATCCATATTGTCGTCCAAATTGTTAAAGGCAACTTCGGGCTCAATCATCCAAAACTCAGCCAAATGACGTGAGGTGTTTGAGTTTTCTGCCCGAAAAGTAGGGCCAAATGTATAGACCTTGCCAAGCCCCATGGCGTAGGTTTCAGCCTCGAGCTGACCAGAAACGGTCAGGTTGGTTTCTTTGCCAAAAAAATCAATTTCGTCGGCAGCACTTTTTGCGGTTAAGGTCGTCACACGAAACATTTCGCCAGCTCCTTCGGCATCACTGCCCGTGATGATGGGTGTATGAACTTGATAAAACCCATGTTCGGCAAAGTATTGATGTACGGCAAAAGACAAGGCAGCACGTACGCGCATGACCGCAGCAAAGGTGCTGGTACGCACACGCAGGTGCGCTTTCTCACGCAAAAATTCTAGCGAGTGTTTTTTGGGTTGTATGGGATATTCGTCTGGATTGGACGTCCCCAAAATACGTAAGCTATCGACTTGTATTTCAAACTTCTGCCCTTTCCCTTGACTTGGCACTAGGGTGCCTAATACTTCGACTGCCGCTCCTGTATTAATTTCGGCAAGCACTTCCTCGGGAGTTTGATCAAAGTCCACAACACACTGCATATTGGCCAAGCAAGAACCGTCGTTGAGTGCCATAAACCGATTTGCTCGAAAGGTACGTACCCATCCACGAACCTGAACAGTTTGGTTGAGCTGCGCTCCTGAAAAAAGTTGACGAATGTCCATAAATCATAGGTGTTTAACCGCTGCAAATATAACGGATTTATTCTGCTTCCTCTTCTGACAAAATCTTAAACTTGGGCTCTTTGAGTGTTCGTTTGTTGGCAATTTTCTTTTCTAATGAAAGCAAAAGCGCTGGAAGCAAAATAAGATTGGACAACATGGCAAAGAGTAAGGTAGCCGAAACGAGTCCACCCAAGGCGACGGTTCCACCATAACTAGAAATCATAAAGACAGAGAACCCAAAGAAAAGGACGATGGAGGTGTAGAACATACTCACGCCTGTTTCGTGCAAGGCGGCATAGACCGCTTTTTTCACATGCCATCGGTTGGCTTTTAGCTCTTGGCGGTATTTTACGAGGTAGTGAATGGTGTCATCAACAGATATACCAAAGGCAACACTAAAGACCAAGATGGTAGATGGCTTGATGGCAATGCCTAAAAACCCCATCATGCCAGCGGTTAAAATGAGCGGGATAACATTAGGCAGCAATGAAATCAAAATCATGCGAAAGGACCGGAACATATATGCCATAAAAAGGGCAATCAACAGAATGGCTAAGCCAAGCGACACCACCAAGTTGCGTACCAAAAAGCGTGTTCCTTTAAGGTAGCCCAAGGCCTTTCCGGTCATGGACACCTCGAAGCGTTCGGCAGGAAAATATTTCGTTAAACTTCGCTGTATTTCTCCTTCTATGGCCTCCATGCGCTCGGTAGCAACGTCTTGCAGCATGACCGAAATTCGGGCGTATTGTCCTGTAGAATCTACCAGACGTGTCAAGAAGTTTGCCTGGGCATCCAGGTTTTTGGCATGGGCAAGAATAAAGTTGTTTTCTTGATTGGTTGGTAGCTGAAAATACTTGGGGTTTCCGTTGTAAAACGATTGCTTTAAATACTTGGCAACGGTTACCGCAGATATGGGGTTTGACAGTTCTGGAATTTCGCCTAGCTCACTTTCAAAGCGGTTCATTCGATTGAGTGTAGTCAGGCGGGTAGCTCCATTTTTACGCTTGGTGTCAATCATAATTTCGATGGGCATCACCCCTTTAAAGTGCGTTTCAAAAAAACGAATGTCTTTATAAAAGGCAGCACTTTTGGGCATATCGTCAATTATGGTGCCCGATAGGCGAATCTGATACATGCCAATGATGCTGATCAACAGCGCAAATACAGCGATAAAATAGACCGAAATCCGCTGGTGGCGCACAATACGTTCCATCCAGCCCACAAAGCGCATCATCCACCTACGGTTCAAGTGCTCCAAATGTTTTTCGTTGGGGATGGACATAAAGCTGTAAATAATAGGAATCAGCAGCAGCGACAACACAAATATCATCATGATGTTTATTGACGCTACAATCCCAAATTCACGGAGCAACGTACTGTCGGTAAGCATAAAGGTGGCAAATCCACAAGCCGTGGTCATATTGGTCATCAGTGTCGCATTTCCAATCTTGGAAATTACTCGTTGCAGCGAACGCGCCTGATTGCCGTGTTTTTTTATTTCGTTTTGATATTTATTGATCAGAAAGATACAATTAGGCACGCCAATAACGATGATTATGGGCGGAATAAGTGCTGTAAGCACGGTTATTTCAAAGCCCAATAATCCGATGATGCCAAACGCCCACATCACGCCAATCACTACGATAGACATCGAAATAAACGTGGCGCGGTATGATCGGAAAAATAAAAAGAAAATAAGCGTCGTTACTAGTGTTGCCACGACGACAAACAAGCCAATTTCGTCCAATATCATTTTGGCATTTATGGTTCGGATATAGGGCATTCCAGAAATGCGTACATCCAAGCCTGTTTCGGCTTCAAAGGCATCAACCTTAGGCACCAGAACCTCATCAACAAACGCTTGCCGCGCACCGCTATTGACCACTTCTGGGCGGAGATATACCGCCATTTGCACCACATTTGTCTCTTTGTTAAAGAGCCGTTGGTTGTATAAAGGTTGCTGTTCGTACAACCATTTCTTTAGTGCTAAGGCTTCTTGGTCAGTTTGAGGTTGTTGGTTTGGAATAGGCACAACTTCAAAAGTCCGCTTTTTTATGTTGCGCTTTAGTTGGGTAAGCCCGCTAATCCCGACCACTTGATCAATGCTTGGTGCTGCTGCTAGGCTATCGCCTAATGCTTTCCATTGCCCAAGTTTTTTTGGAGTAAAAAACGCCTGGTCTTGAACGCCCAATACCACCATGTTTCCTTCTTCGCCAAAGCGGTCTAAAAAGGACTGGTAATAGGTATTAAACGGATGATTGTCGGGAAGAAGATTGGCTTCTGTAAAGCTAAACTGTATGTTGTTCCATTTGGTGGAAAGAAAAAAAGTAGCCGCCAAAATGACCACTAAAAAAGCAATTCGGTTACGCAGGATAAGCGTTGCCACGCTTGCCCAAAAGCGTGTATTTATCCATTTTATCATAGCAATAGTTCACACGACCTAAACGGTCATGATTTCTTTTTCTTTGGCTTGATATTTATCGTCAATGATATCGATAAACTTGTCTGTAGTTTCCTGAACATCCACTTCTGCATTTTTGAGTTCGTCTTCAGAAAGCTCCAGCTTTTTTAATTCAGCGTTGGCGTCTTTGCGTGCACTACGCACACCCACTTTGGCGTGCTCTGCCTCGGCTTTTGCCAGCTTGACCAATTCGCGGCGGCGTTCTTCGGTAAGCGGTGGAATACTAATGATAATCGATTCGCCGTTATTCATTGGATTAAAGCCCAAGTTTGCCACCATAATGGCCTTTTCAATTTCAGGAATTAGTGCTTTTTCCCAAGGTTGCACCGATAGTGTTTGGGCATCGGGCGTGTTGACATTCGCCACTTGGTTTAATGGCGTTTGTGCGCCGTAATAATCTACTTTTACCGTAGATAGCATGACCGGATTTGCCTTACCCGCACGAATATTAATAAACGACTTGTCTAGGTGTTCTAATGCTTTATTCATGGCTTCTTGGGTCATATCCATGATAAGTTCTACTTCCTCCATAACTTATAAATTTACTAGGGTTCCTACAGGTTCACCATTGATGACCTTTTTTAGGTTTCCGGGCGTATTCATATCGAATACGATGATGGGCAGCTCGTTTTCTTGACTAAGGGTAAAGGCGGTCATGTCCATGACTTTGAGCCCTTTGCTCAGCACATCTTTAAAGCTGATGTGGTCAAACTTTTGTGCCGACTTATCTTTTTCGGGGTCTGCCGTATATATGCCATCTACACGAGTTCCTTTTAGAATGACATTGGCATCTACTTCAATGGCACGTAAAACTGCAGCAGAATCTGTGGTGAAAAATGGATTTCCAGTACCCGCACCAAAAATGACCACACGTCCTTTTTCTAGGTGCCGCACCGCTCTTCTTTTGATATAGGGCTCTGCGATGGCTTCTATTTTTAGGGCGGTTTGCAGTCGAGTAGGCACTTCTACGTCCTCTAAAGCACTTTGAAGTGCCATGCCGTTGATACAGGTTGCCAACATGCCCATATAATCAGCCTGCACCCGGTCCATGCCGTTGCTTGCCGCTGCCACGCCTCGGAATATATTGCCACCACCAATAACTATGGCAACCTCTACACCCAGTGCAACAACTTCTTTGATGTCTTGAGCATATTCTGCCAATCGATTGGGGTCAATGCCATGACTTCGGTCACCCATGAGTGCCTCGCCACTAAGCTTCAGTAAAATCCGTTTGTATTGCATGGTGTGAATTTATGCAAATATAGCAAGTTCGTCGTGATTCCCGTTGTTGCTGTGTACGAAGATATTTGTGCTAACGACAGCTCAGTTAGTATGCCCACATGTGCAATGCGGATGTTCTATAAAATTTGTATGTTTGGATATCCAAATGTTACTATTATGAACAACACCTATATTTCTCTTCGTTTTTCGGCTATTCTTTTTACCTTTCTTTTTTCGGTAAGCCTTAGCGCACAGTTTATTACCAAATGGGAAACCACCACGGATGGTGAATCCATTACGATTCCTACATTTTCGGGTGAAACCTATGACTACACGGTGAATTGGGGCGATGGAAACACCTCCACAGGACAAACGGGCGATGCCACACACACCTATGCTAATGCAGGCACCTATACCGTCAGCAT
Source organism: Flavobacteriaceae bacterium (assembly GCA_030828025.1). Classification (GTDB taxonomy): domain Bacteria; phylum Bacteroidota; class Bacteroidia; order Flavobacteriales; family Flavobacteriaceae; genus UBA7446. The sequence goes on from JAURDG010000060.1 coordinate 7,392, forward strand.
TACAGGCACCTTTCCCAGGATTTATTTTAACTATGCGGTGGTTCGAGCTAAAATTTTGGAAGTAACCCAATGGGGTACCAATGCCTGGACATCTATGGAAGCTG
>JAURDG010000224.1 GCA_030828025.1 Flavobacteriaceae bacterium
AACTACCATAACGACTTTGCTTCCTGAACTCTTTACACAAAAGAACGCCACAATTATTAGTTATTGGGTTTTGGTAGGTATTGTCGTTCAAATCGCATTAGAAAACTTGACCAAAGGGGCTGAACATGGGCATATTCATCTTCACAACAACTCAAACCTACCTTGGGCGTTGGTTTTTGGTCTTTCGCTTCATGCATTTATCGAAGGATTTCCCATACATCAGCACGAGGAACTATTGTGGGCAATAACCGTGCATAAATTGCCAATTGCAATGCTGCTGGTAGCTGCGCTTTGGAGAAATCAGTCATCGGGAATATACAAATTTTTGGTCTTGCTTATTTTTGGATTGATGACCCCGCTAGGAAGTTTTATAAGCGAGTATGTCCCGGAACTAAGATCCTACAGCTTAGAAATTACGGCACTTGTTACGGGTGTTATGTTGCATATTTCCACAACGATACTGTTTGAAAGTGCTGAAAATCATCGATTTAATTTACCAAAAGTTATTGTCATACTGATTGGACTGGTGCTTGGCGCGATGTTATAACGCCCATTATTTGTAACATTTTTATATTTTAAGCGTTACACCTAAAAGCCCTGAATCATGTTGCGCTTCCTACTGCTAATTCTTTGTTCTACTGGCATGTGTGCACAAGCACCCATTTTTGACGGCGTGGTAACCGCCGACGAATGGCAAGGCGCACAACAATTTTCACTCAATTATGAAATTGAACCTTCTAACAATGGTGCGGCACAATACAAAACCGATGTGTTTGTAACACATACGGAAACAGATATTTATGTGGGCTTTATTGCATACGCTGATATGGAAAATTTGCGATCTTCTATCCGTAGTCGTGATCAAATTGGCAATGATGAAAATGTGGCTATAGGACTGGACACCTATGGCGATGGTCGGTTTATGCTGGTGCTGGGCGCAAACCCCGAAGGCAGTCAGTATGATTTAAAAATCTTAGCAAACGGCAATGAAGATGAATACGATGTGAATTATGAAACCAAAGCCTCAAAACATGACGATGCATATCATGTGGAGTTTAAAATTCCAGTGAGTGGCTTGCAATTTAAGCTCGAAGAGACCATGGAATGGGCTGTGGTTTTTGCTCGGTTTGGCTTTGCCAACGATACACGAATACAAATGTTAAGTTTCCCCTACGACCGTTCCAATCCTTGTGTCATTTGTCAATCACCCGACAAAATTGTGCTGAAAAACCTAAACCCTAAAAAAAGAATAAACCTAATTCCTTATGTATTTGGTGGGCAGTCAGGTTCTAGAGAAAATGAGCAGTTTTCAAACCAAAGACCAAAAGGCAGAGTTGGTCTTAGTGGGCTTTTTGACTTTTCGAATACCACAACGTTGGAGTTTGCGCTAAACCCTGATTTTTCGCAAGTTGAAGCCGATGTTTCGCAAATTGACGCAAATAACACCTTTGCCCTCTTTTTTCCCGAGCGAAGACCCTATTTTAACGAAGGAAACGATATCATTAATTCCAACCAAGATGCTGTTTACACACGGAGCATTAACAACCCCGTCGCCTCTACCAAACTTATTTATCAAGGCGAAAAACAGCGATTGTATTGGCTTACTGCCTACGACGAAAATGCACCCTATTTGGTGGCTGGTGAAAACCAATCATATAGTGGCGAGGGCGATGCCGCTTGGGCAAATATCCTAAGCTATCAACGGACTTACAAAGGAGGTTCATACCTAGGATTACTCACAACAAACCGCATTTTTAAAGGTGATGGAAATGGACAACTGTTTGGGCTAAATAGTCAAATCCGTTTTGCTGATGTATATACTGCAAAGCTGGAATGGAACATGTCGGCTATTGAAGAACCAACAGAAGATTGGATCGACAATAAAGATAAACAAGGTACAAAAACCGTTGCGTTAGATGGCGAAAACAAAAATGGAAATGGCTTGTTCGTTTCTCTTGAACGGATGACACAAAATTGGAACACCTTTTTTTACTACGCACAGTACAGTCCCAATTTTGAAACTCCTTTGGGGTTTCTAACACAAAATAATTTGCGTAATGCTGAAATTAGACAACAATATATTAGGTTTCCAAAAAACAAAGAGGCACGCATAAAACAGTTTAGCACCAATCTGGGCAGCGAAATCACCTACAACTATGCCCATACACGAAAATATCTAGACCTGTTCAACTACACACGAATAGTTTGGAAAGGAAATTGGCAAACGAATATAGAACTAGTTCACCTTTTTAATCAAGAGTACGAAGGGTTTGTTGGGAAAAACATGACCCGATATAGCATGTTCACTAGCTATAATCCCAATGAAACCATTCGCCTAGGAATATTCGCATTGGCCGGTAACGGGTTACGTTTTGATGAAGAAAATCCG
>JAURDG010000104.1 GCA_030828025.1 Flavobacteriaceae bacterium
ATCTGTAAGTTGAATACTTGCACGCCATGGAAGTAGCCAATCGCCCCACCAGTTGTTGGTGTTTTGCAAATACTCGTAATGCATCCCCGAGGTGTTGATGCCCTCGGCTCTTGAAGCTAGTACCATATTTCGCCAGTCTTGGGTTTTTGATGAACTGCCGTACTGGGCTGTAGCTGCCCAAGTGCCTAACAGTAAAAGCATGGTAAAGTAGGTTGGTTTCATGGATATAAATTTAAAGGAATAAAGAAAAACCAGCGTTTAGACCAAAGGCGTTTAGGCTGATGCAAAATAATATAATGGGTAATAGGAGGCGTAAAGTTCTTTTCATCATTTGATGACTTAAGGGGCGCAAGTTCTCAAATGATGTGGTGTTTTTCATAAAAAACTGTGAACTGCCATAAAACACAGTTGAACCAACAGTTTTTCCTTGTGAACAGACAAAAACGAGGGGAAAAAATCAGGAAGAAAAATCCTACAGCCTAGGCTTCTACCGCCTCAAACGACATGACCACTTGGTTTTTGACCAAATCATCAAAAGTTTCTGCTTGCCGAATCAAGTGTGCCTTGCCTTCGTGCCAGAGCACTTCAGCGGGGCGGTAGCGTGAGTTGTAGTTGCTCGCCATGGTAAAGCAATAGGCACCAGCATTGTGAAAGCACAGTACATCGCCTTCGTTTATTTCGGCAATTTTGCGGTTGTTGGCAAAGGTGTCCGTTTCACAAATATACCCCACAACAGAGTAAAAGCGCTCACGCCCGTCTGGATTTGAAATGTTTTCAATGCGGTGTTGCGCACCGTAAAGCATCGGGCGAATCAAATGGTTAAAGCCACTGTTTACTTGGGCAAACACGGTGGAGGTCGTTTGCTTTACTGAGTTTACCGAAGTCAAGAAATAACCAGCTTGAGAAACCAAAAACTTACCTGGCTCAAAGGCCAACACGAGTTCTTTACCATAATCTGCACAGAATTCATTAAATCGAATGCTTAATTTTTCTCCCAGCTCTTCGATGTTGGTTTCGTTATCGCCTGGCTTGTATGGAACTTTAAAGCCACTTCCGAAGTCCAAAAATGCCAAATCGGAAAAGTTACGTGCGGTATCAAATAGAATTTCCGCAGCATGCAAAAACACGTCAATGTCTAAAATATCGCTGCCCGTATGCATGTGCACTCCGTTGATGTTCATGCCCGTGTTTTCAACGATACGCAGTACGTGTGGCATCTGGTGAATACTAATTCCAAACTTAGAATCGATATGCCCCACAGAAATATTGGCATTACCGCCCGCCATGATGTGTGGGTTAATTCGGATGCAGACAGGCACAGAGGGATGCGCCGTGCCAAATTGTTCCAATACAGATAGATTATCAATATTGATTTGTACGCCTAGTTTAGCTACTTCCTCAATTTCAGTAAGCGACACGCCATTTGGCGTGAATATAATTTCTTTAGGTGGCACACCCGCTTCTAAACCGAGTTGCACTTCTTGAATGGAAACAGTGTCCAACCCAGCACCCAAATGATGCATCCATTTTAGTACACTAAGATTGGACAGCGCCTTCACGGCATAGTTGATTCGTAGTTGAGGAACTGCCTTAAAGGCTTGCGTCAACCGGTTGTATTGCGCCTCCATAGCATGGGCGTCATACACATAAATAGGACTGCCAAACGATTCACTTATCTGTACTAAATCTCTGTACTCCATTGGGATTATTTTGCGCAAATGTACACTTTTGCCCCAATCTTAAAACCTTGAACATTATTATATATTAAAAATAAAACAGAATGTTGTATTTATAACAAACAAGTTTTGACGCATCAAGTGGCAAAGCGCAATTGATTGCCTATTTTTGTAGTGAAAAAATGTTTACCCATGAACGTACACGAATACCAAGGAAAAGAGATTTTAGCCAAATTTGGCGTTGGCATACAGCGTGGAATTGTTGCTGCAACACCAGATGAGGCACTAGCCGCTGCAAAAAAGCTAACCGAAGAAACAGGCACGGGTTGGCATGTGATTAAAGCACAAGTACACGCTGGTGGTCGTGGCAAAGGCGGTGGCGTGAAGCTGGCAAAGTCTTTGGACGACGTAGCTCAAATATCGAATGATATTATTGGTATGCAACTGGTAACACCCCAAACATCGGCGGAAGGAAAAAAAGTACACCAAGTTTTGGTTGCTGAAGATGTCTATTATCCTGGAGATTCAGAGCCTAAAGAGTTTTATATTTCTGTTTTGTTAAACCGCACAAGTGGGCGCAATATGATTATGTATTCTACTGAGGGCGGCATGGATATAGAAACCGTTGCGGAAGAAACACCAGAACTTATTTTCACGGAAGAGATAGACCCAACGGTCGGCTTGTTGCCGTTTCAGGCACGCAAAGTGGCGTTCAATCTTGGGCTTTCGGGACAGGCATTTAAGGAAATGACCAAATTTGTTTCTGCTTTGTACAAAGCCTATGTAGGTGCTGATGCTGCCTTATTCGAGATTAACCCAGTTTTAAAAACCTCAGATGACAAGATTATCGCTGTTGACGCCAAGGTTACCTTAGACGACAATGCCCTGTTCCGTCATCCCGATTTTGCTGCCATGCGGGATATTCGTGAGGAGAATCCCACGGATGTGGCTGCTCGTGAAGTAGGGCTCAATTACGTTGCGCTAGACGGCAATGTGGGTTGTATGGTCAATGGTGCGGGATTGGCTATGGCAACTATGGATTTAATCAAGCAAGCCGGTGGCGATCCGGCTAACTTCTTGGATGTAGGCGGGACAGCCGATGCTGCTCGTGTTGAGGCTGCCTTTCGAATTATTCTTCAAGACCCAAAAGTTAAGGCGATATTGATTAATATTTTTGGTGGAATCGTTCGCTGTGATCGTGTTGCTCAGGGGATAGTGGACGCCTATAGAAATATGGGCGATGCGATTAAAGTGCCGATTATTGTACGCTTACAAGGAACCAATGCAGATATAGCCAAAAAGCTAATTGACGATTCTGGATTAGAAGTTCAGAGTGCCATTCTGTTCCAAGAAGCTGCTGATAAGGTACAGTCCGTTCTCTAATAATTGACAATATGTCAGTATAAGTATTGAGATTACCGCCATATTGTCATTTAAAGTTGACTGGTACAGATGTTGCCATGTGTTGGGTGTATAACTTTTAAAACCTAATAACATGAATTTAATACGTAGAACATCAAACCCTTTATTTCCATCTTTATTGGATGAATTCTTTGGAACTGACACGCCATTTTCAACGATGACAAATCGCGCTTATGTTCCTTCTGTAAACATTTCAGAATCCGATACAGCTTTTGAATTGGCGTTAGCTGCGCCTGGCAAAACCCGAAAGGATTTTAATGTGGAGTTAGATGATCATGTACTAACTGTCTCTAGCGAGTCAAAGCATGAGGACGAGACCAAAACAGAACAATACACAAGACGTGAGTTTCGGTACGACAATTTTCAGCGAAGCTTTAGACTTCCTGATACCATAGATACTGCGGGTATCAATGCCAAGTATGACAACGGTATTTTGACTATTCACTTACCCAAACATGAGGAAGCCATCCCAGAACCAAAAAAGCAAATTGAAATAAAATAAGCTGGCGTACAGCTACGCCAATGCTTTAAGTTGGTTTTGGATGCGTTCGATCTCATCCCGAAAATGAGCCGCCTGGATAAAATCCATATCCTTGGCGGCTTTTTCCATTTCTTTTCGTGTCTCGCGGACCTTGGCTTGTAAGGCTTCCTTCGACAAATAGGCAATATCCGTTTTTTCCATATAAGGCGCAGCTGGCGTAGCGGTAATGCGCTGAAATGTTTCGTCTAAGGCTTTGTTGAGTGCTTGTGGCGTGATGTTGTTCCTGTCGTTGTAGGCCATTTGTTTTTCCCTTCGATATTGGGTTTCGTCTATGGTCTTTTGCATGCTTTTGGTCACATGATCGGCATACATGATGGCCATGCCGTTTATATTGCGCGCTGCTCGACCGACGGTTTGTGTTAGCGAACGTGTAGAGCGCAAAAAACCTTCTTTGTCAGCATCCAAAATTGCAACTAACGACACTTCGGGCAAGTCCAAACCTTCGCGCAGTAGATTTACGCCAATCAATACATCAAAAAGTCCTTTGCGCAAATCATGCATGATTTCCACTCGTTCAAGGGTGTCGATATCGCTGTGAATGTAGCGGCACCGAATCGAAATACGCGACAAGTATTTTGTCAATTCTTCCGCCATCCGTTTGGTCAAGGTTGTGACCAATACGCGTTCGTCTTTTTCGGCACGCACCTGAATTTCTTCTACCAAATCATCTATTTGATTTAAACTGGGGCGCACTTCAATAATGGGATCCAATACGCCTGTTGGGCGAATGATTTGCTCAACAAACACCCCTTGGGTTTGCTCCAATTCGTAATCCGATGGCGTAGCACTAACATAAATAACTTGTCGTTGTAGTTGCTCAAATTCTTCGTACTTCAATGGTCGATTGTCCATGGCTGCAGGCAATCGAAATCCGTATTCCACTAGATTTTCTTTGCGACTTCGATCACCACCATACATGGCGTGGACTTGAGAAAGCGTCACATGGCTTTCGTCCACGACCATCAGGTAATCGTCTGGAAAATAATCCAATAAACAAAAAGGGCGTGTTCCGGGCGCACGACCGTCGATATAGCGGGAATAATTTTCGATTCCTGAACAGTACCCCAGCTCACGTATCATTTCCAAATCAAAATTGGTACGCTCCTCCAAACGTTTGGCTTCCAGATGTTTGCCGATTTCTTTAAAATAATTAATCTGTGCTGTTAGGTCATCTTGAATTTGATGTATGGCATTTTGCAATACTTCAGGCGAAGTGGCAAACATATTGGCTGGATATATGGTTAGCTGCTCAAAATGCTCTCGGATGGCTCCTGTCATGGGATCAAACACTTCAATCGCCTCGATTTCATCGCCAAAAAAATGAATCTTAAAGGCGTGGTCAGCATAGCTCGGAAAAACATCAACAACATCGCCGTTTACGCGAAAATTGCCATGCACAAAATCTGCAGTAGTACGTGCATAAAGGCTTTGTACCAATTGATGCAAGAATTTTGTTCGAGGAATAACTTGATCAACAGCAATGTGGATGACATTTTTTTTAAACTCAACGGGATTTCCAATGCCATACAAGCAAGAAACAGACGCCACAACAATAACATCGCGACGGCCAGAAAGCAACGCAGATGTGGTACTAAGCCTTAATTTTTCAATTTCATCATTAATCGACAAGTCTTTTTCGATATAAGTTCCCGTGGTGGGAATGTATGCTTCGGGTTGGTAGTAGTCGTAGTAGGA
>JAURDG010000235.1 GCA_030828025.1 Flavobacteriaceae bacterium
CTTTACAAAAGGCAAATAAAACAGTTGTTGCGCTAGGGGCACTTCGGCCGCTTCAGATACATTGTTAAAGGCATAGGCGCGATCAACTAGTGGGGTATCGGTACCAAAAACCAACACATCGGGATTATCTGACGGGAGTATTCGAAAACGGTTCATAGGCTTTTGGTGCAAAAATAGGCAATCGTAAGATTGTGGCACGTATGCATAAGGATTTTTGTACTTTGCAATATGCTTATCAAAACGGTTTTAGGATATACCCCACAATACGGATCAGCTTGCTTTTTTGCCGATAACGCTACGCTTATCGGGGATATTATTATGGGGGATTATTGCTCGGTATGGTTCCAGGCGGTGGTGCGTGGCGATGTGCATCGCATTCGTATAGGTAATCATGTAAATATTCAAGACGGCGCGGTAATTCATGCGACCTATAAAACATCACCCACTACGATAGGGAATTATGTTTCTATTGGGCATAACGCCATTGTGCATGGCTGTACCATTCACGACAATGTCTTGGTGGGCATGGGTGCCATCATCATGGACGATGCCGTTGTGGAATCGAATAGTATTATTGCCGCTGGAGCAGTAGTCTCCAAGAATACGGTTGTGCCAGCCGGAAGTGTTTTTGCTGGCATACCAGCTAAAAAAATCAAGGATACATCTCCAGAATTAATTGCTGGAGAAATAGAACGAATTGCCAAAAATTACAGCCTTTACGCCAGTTGGTTTCAGGACTAAATAGTCATGTGATTTACCTCATCTACACCAAATAACCCCCACAAGGTTTTGTTGGGTATTGCGGTGCTAAAATAAGTCGTGTTGCCACCATCAGCACTTGATATGTGGTGTTTTTCCAAAAGGCGTTTGGTTTGTTTGGCTACGGCGTTGCCACAATCCACAATAGTTACGTTGTTGGGGAGTATTTTTTTAAGGGTCTTACTCAAAAAAGGATAATGCGTACATCCCAAAACCAAATGGTCTATAGGGTGTTTTAGCATAGGCGCAAGGTCTTTTCGAAGCTGTTCCTCAGCTTGCGCACTTTCGGCATTTCCTTCTTCTACCAATTCTACCAATCCGTGTCCTACTTGCGTAATAACTTCGATTTCTTTGGCGTGGTCTTGTGTGGTGGTTTGAAACAACTCACTTGACAATGTTCCTTCGGTCGCCAATACCCCGACCACAGCTGTTTTACTGCCCAATGCAGCGGGTTTTATGGCGGGTTCTATGCCCACAAAAGGAACAGTGTGGGTGTTTCGTAAATGAGAAATAGCGTTGGTGGTCGCGGTGTTGCAGGCTACCACGATAAGTTTGCAGTTTTGTGCAATCAACCATTTGGAAATCGCATCTGCGCGTTGTATAATCTCGGTTTTGGTTCGCTTGCCATAGGGTGCAAAGGCTTGGTCAGCGACATAAATAACATCCTCGTTCGGAAGTAATTCTCGAATAGCATGCAGAACGGATAGTCCGCCTACTCCAGAATCAAAAACACCAAGAGGAGCCTTACGCATAATTAAAAATAAAAAAACTGCCCCAAATAGGGGCAGTTCGTGAAATTATTATGAAAAGAAAAGATTAAATACCTAATGCTTTTTTCACATCAGGCTCAAGGTCTTTTCCTTCAGCCATCATTACAGATCCACCGATGCTTGAGTCAAGCACATAGTCAAATCCTTGAGCTTTAGCAATTTCTTGAATTTTAGCACGTGCGTTTTCAATAATGGGACGCAACAAATCCGCCTGTTTCTTTTGAATGTCTTGAGAAGCAGTTTGACGGAACTGCTGGATGTTTTGCTCCATGCCCGCAAGCTCTTGTTGGCGTGCTTGGTTGGTAACATCATTTTGATTTTCTGCTTCTGCAGAATAGGTTTGCAACTTTGTTTGGTACTCCTTAATAGACGCCTCGATTTCTGTTTGGTAGTCATTTTGAAGTTTATCCACTTCCTCTTGGGCTGCCAATACGCTAGGCATTTCGCTAATTAATTTTTGGAAATCAATGTGCGCTACTTTGCTTTGTGCAAACGATAGGCTGCTAAGTGTGAGTGTTAAGGTTAAGACTATAGTAGATAGATATTTCATTTGATTAAGATTTAATTGAATATTACTTTTATTGTTGCGCTTGTTTGCGC
>JAURDG010000190.1 GCA_030828025.1 Flavobacteriaceae bacterium
CCAGCCAAGTCACAACAATAGACTTGGTAGCTCAGCTGGTAGAGCATCTCCCTTTTAAGGAGAGGGTCCTGGGTTCGAACCCCAGCCAAGTCACTTCCTCATTCAAAAGCGCACGTGGCGGAATTGGTAGACGCGCTAGGTTGAGGGCCTAGTGGGAGTTAAATCCCGTGGAGGTTCGATTCCTCTCGTGCGCACTGTATATATTGCCTTTTTTACCTTTTTTTATTGTTTTTTTTGTACTTTTGTTTAATGTTGTTTCAAATACATTAAACAAATGGATCGCGTAAAAAACAGTTTTAGCATAAAAAATTTAGAGCACTTATCTGGAATTAAAGCGCATACGATTCGGATATGGGAAAAAAGATATAATCTATTTGAGCCCGAGCGTACCGAAACCAATATTAGAATGTATGATTTGGAAAACCTCCAAAAGCTGCTGAATGTTACGCTACTGTACAACAACGGATTCAAAATTTCAAAAATTTCCGCCCTCGATCCAGAACAAATTAATGAGAAGGTCAACAAACTCGTGGTAAACAAAGACGCCGACGATTGGTCTATTGGTCTTTTTAAACTTGCGATGATCAATTTTGATCAAGTTTTGTTTACCAAAACCTTTAATGACCTCCTCGAACAGTTTTCGTTCAGAGAAATTTTCAAAAATGTTTTTGTGCCATTAATGAATGAACTTGGTGTGCTTTGGCAAACCAACTCCATAAGTCCATCACACGAGCATTTCATCACAAGTCTTGTCAAACAAAAAATCCACGCCATGTGCGAGGAACTCCAAACCAAAGATATTGCACGAAAAGATCGGCGGTTTGTGCTATTCCTTCCTGATAATGAAATCCATGAGCTCGGGTTACTTTACCTAAATTACGAGGTGCTCTTTCATGGTTTCCAATGTGTATTCTTGGGGCAATCAGTACCCATCAAAAGCCTAAGTAATCTGGTAAATATTGGTGAACCTATAACGTTTATTTCTTATTTTACGATTGAACCAACACCTGATAAAATCGGCGAATACCTACAAACATTTTCAGAAGAAATTTTGGATGTTATTGACAGTAATTTTTGGGTACTGGGCTATCAAGTGCAACACATAACGGAAGCACTTCCAGCAAAGATGCGGACGTTCAATTCTATTGAAGAAGTCATTGCAGCACTTGGAGATGTTTGATGCGTATTAAACAATATTTTGTTCTTTTTAAATTTTGACTAAATAAAATTTTATATTTACACATCAAGGCAACAATTATGAAAGCGCTTTTTGATCAAGTTTCCAATCAATGCAGTAAGCTCGTTACTGAGTCTTATAGCACTTCTTTTTCGTTAGCCACACGAATGCTATCATCTGAAATAAGACAGGATATTTACAACATTTATGGTTTTGTACGTTTTGCAGACGAAATTGTAGATAGCTTTCATGGCTACGATAAAGCAAGACTTTTTGCTGGATTTGAACAAGCACTTAACGATGCCTTAAATGACAAAATTAGCCTGAACCCCATTTTAAACAGCTTTCAAAAAACCGTTGATCGTTACTCGATAGATCGTGCATATATTGACGCTTTTATGCAAAGTATGCGTTGGGATTTAGTTAAAAAAACATATAAGACTCAAGAGGAATACCTCCGCTATATCTACGGTTCTGCCGATGTGGTTGGGCTGATGTGCTTGCGTGTATTTGTCAAAGGAGACGACGCACAATTTGAAAAACTAAAATCTTCTGCCATGGCACTTGGTTCTGCTTTTCAAAAAATAAATTTCTTGCGTGACCTAAAGGCTGATCACGATCAATTGGAGCGCACCTATTTCCCAAATGTTGATTTGACCGATTTTAATGAAACAGCCAAACAAACCATCATTAACGAAATTGAGGAAGACTTTAGGTTAGGTTTAGCAGGTATTTTTCAACTTCCTGATGCTGCAAAGTTTGGGGTTTATACAGCGTATAAATACTATTTGCGTTTGCTAAAGAAGTTAAAAAGAACACCTTCTACACAAATCAAATCAAAGCGAATACGTGTAGCAAATTACCAAAAAGTGGACGTACTTGCACGCTCGTTTATTCGCTATCAGTTCAATTTGTTATAAGCGAGTTACATGCCTATTTTCGTCCAAATCGCCGTTTTTATTTGCACATTTATTATCATGGAAGGCATGGCTTGGTTTTCACACAAATACATCATGCACGGATTTTTGTGGTCACTACATAAAGACCACCACAAAAAAGACCACAGCTCTTGGTTTGAGCGAAATGACTTGTTTTTTATTTTCTATGCCCTCGTAAGCATTGCCTGTGTTGTCCTTTGGGGAGAATACAATTTTACGTATGGGTTAGCTATTGGCTTAGGGATTTTCACTTATGGCCTTGCCTATTTTATGGTACATGATATCTTTATCCATCAGCGCTTTAAAATATGGCGAAACGCCAACAACCGCTATGCGAGAGGAGTACGCCGCGCGCACAAAATGCACCACAAACACCTTGGAAAAGAAAAAGGAGAATGCTTTGGGATGCTTTGGGTGCCGATGAAATACTTTAAATCGTAAGTTTAGCCATTTGAATGGCTGCAGCAGCAGCTTCAGCACCTTTATTCCCTAAAGAACCTCCACTACGAGCTACTGCTTGCTCTCGAGTATCGTCTGTCAAGACGCCAAAAATTACAGGAATAATACCGGATACATTAAGTTCTTTGATGCCTAGTGCTACCGCCTGACATACATAATCAAAATGGGCGGTTTCGCCACGAATAACACTTCCTAAGGCAATAATGGCATCTGGTTTTGTCTGCGCTGCTTTAGCACAACCAAAAACGAGTTCAAAACTGCCCGGTACATTAACAAGCTCAATTGACGAACAGCCTTTTTGCTGTAATACGTCATGGGCACCTTTGTATAAATTTTCGGTAATGGATGCATTCCAATTGGAGACCACCACAACAATTCGCAAGCCTGCTGCACTAGGAAGCTGTTCGATATTTAATGA
>JAURDG010000160.1 GCA_030828025.1 Flavobacteriaceae bacterium
AATAAATCAGGATAATGGCTTTTGATGTAGGTCGCTATACGCGCTAAATCGGTATATCCAGCAACGCCATAGGCTTCAAAAAAAGCAGTGTTGATTTTTACCGCAACACATAGGTGTTGCACTTCATCAACTATAGCTTTGCAAAAGTCAAACAAAGGTGAGGCACTCGTTTCCAGAAGATGTTTTGGCATTTTATTCATATCTGGATCCAAACCCAAACACAAAAAAGATTTTTTGCGCTTTATCTGATCGTAAATATCTTTTTTTGTCATTAGAGGTCGGCTTCGGAAAACTTCAACTTTTCAGTGTTTTGATAGAGCAACATTTCATCGATCAGCTTTTGAATATCGCCATTGATGATGTTTTGCAAATCATAAAGAGTCAAGCCGATTCGGTGGTCTGTAACACGTCCTTGCGGATAGTTATAGGTGCGGATTTTTGCTGACCGATCACCTGTAGAAACCATACTTTTTCGCTTTTCAGAATCTGCCGCCTGCTTTTTGGCAAGTTCTAAATCATACAAACGTGATCGCAGCACTTTAAGTGCTTTTTCTAAATTTTTGTGTGAAGACTTTTGGTCTTGACAACTCACAATCATACCCGTTGGTTCATGATGCAGTTTAATGGCCGAATAAGTCGTATTGACCGACTGTCCTCCAGGACCTGTCGATGTGGTACGCTCAATTCTAATTTCAGACATATCCAGCTCAATATCAAACTCTTCTGCTTCGGGCAATACCATAACAGTTGCAGCAGAAGTATGCACTCTGCCTTGTGTTTCGGTCTGGGGAACACGTTGAACACGGTGTACACCAGATTCAAACTTTAATGTTCCATATACATTATCCCCCGTTATTTCAATGATAATCTCTTTGAAGCCACCAGAAGTTCCTTCGCTCATGTCCACGACACTAACGTTCCAACCTTTACTTTCACAGTATTTAGTGTACATGCGATATAGGTCTCCGGCAAAAATGCTCGCCTCATCTCCGCCAGTACCTGCACGAAGTTCCATCATGGCATTTTTGGCATCTTCGGGGTCTTTAGGAATAAGCATATATCGAATTTCTTCTTCCAAAGCAGACAAGCGGCTGACCGCAGTATCAAATTCTTCCTTAGCCATGGCAAGCATCTCGGCATCTTTTTCATTGGCAATGAGGGCTTGCGCCTCCTCTTTATTGTCAATTAAACGTAGGAATTCGGTGCGCTTTTCCATCAGGGCTGTTAAATCTTTGTATTCCCTGTTTAGGGAAACATAGCGCTTTTGGTCTGAAATAATATCCGGTTGAATAATCAAATCAGAAACCTCATCGAAGCGTTGCTTTACAATTTCTAGCTTTTCTTGTAACATACTCGTGTGCAAATGTACGCAACTCTTTTAAGAATAAACTCTTGAACCTCGTCGTGTGTTAATACTAAAATTAACCCTATTAAGGATACTCAAAAACACCGTGTTCAGAGCTGATGGTAAGTCTTTTAGCTCCATCTGTTGCCGCAACATGTCCGATGATTTTTGCTTCAACATTAAATGATTTGGCGATTTCTATTAGCTGCTGTGCATACTCGGGAGCGACATACAACTCTAGGCGGTGACCCATATTGAAGACTTTATACATTTCTCGCCAATCCGTACCCGATTCCTGTTGAATCATCTTGAACAAAGGCGGTATTGGAAATAATTTGTCTTTAACGATATGTAGCTTTTCCACAAAGTGTAGAATTTTGGTTTGCGCACCACCACTACAATGAATAGCACCATGAATGGCAGCTACACCAAGTTTGTCCAATATCGCTTTCATAATTGGCGCATAGGTTCTTGTCGGGGACAGCACAAGCTTTCCAGCATCCAAAGAAGTGCCTGCGACATCGTCTAAAAGCTCCTTGGTTCCAGAATAAATTAATTCTTCAGGTACTAATGGGTCGAAGCTTTCCGGAAATTCAGCGGCCAAATCATGGTAGAACACATCGTGGCGTGCCGAAGTCAGTCCATTACTACCCATGCCACCATTGTAATCTTGTTCATAAGTTGCCTGTCCATAAGATGCAAAACCAACAATCACATCGCCTTCACTAATGTTGGCATTATCGATAACTTGGTCACGTTTGAGGCGAGCTGTAACAGTAGAGTCCACAATAATGGTGCGTACCAAATCACCAACATCAGCCGTTTCACCACCCGTAAGCACAAGTTTTAAGCCTTGCGCATTTAGCTCCTCTACCAACTGTTGGGTTCCCTCAATTAACGTTTTGATTACAGCACCTGGAATGAGGTTTTTATTTCTTCCAATAGTCGAAGAAATCAAAATTTCATCCACAGCACCAACGCACAGTAAGTCGTCAAGATTCATAACAAGCGCATCCTGAGCAATTCCTTTCCAAACGGATAAATCACCTGTTTTTTTCCAATACATATATGCCAAGGAAGATTTGGTGCCCGCTCCGTCGGCGTGCATCACCAAGCAATAGGTATCGTCGCCCGTTAGGTAATCGGGAACTATTTTACAAAACGCTTTAGGAAAAAGACCCTTATCAATGTGCTCAATTGCGGCGTGAACATCTTCTTTATCTGCAGAGACACCCCGTAATTGGTAGCGCTCACTTGAGGGGGTTTGTGACATAAATTAACTAACGTAAGAATAACAATTCGCGATATTTTGCTAATGGCCATGACGAATCTTCTACAATCAATTCCAACCCATCAGCGGCAGCTCTAATTTGGTCAAAAATAGGCAAAACATGCTTTGCATACCTTTGGGCTCTGTCTTCTAATTTACTCATCGAGTTGGCCTTTTCCCTTTCGGATACTAAGTCATCACAAGCAGAAGCCAAATTAGCACATAAGGCACTAATTTTTTCTATGGTTCTCGTTGCCACATGCGCATGCTTGGCAAAATCTTTTTGGTAGATTTCTTTCAATCCAACTACATTCTGCACCAATATTTGTTGGTATTTAAACGAGGTAGGAAGTACTTGATTATTGACCAAATTTTCAAGAACCAAACTTTCGATTTCGATGCATTGAACATATTGCTCTAACTGAATTTCATAACGTGCTTTTTGTTCCACAGGATTCAAGACATTCATCGTATCAAACAATTCCACAACATCTTCTCTGGTGCGTACAGCTAGTGCTTCGGGTGTAGTTTCAAGATTGGACAAGCCTCTTCGCTTTGCTTCTTTTTTCCATGAATCGCTATAACCATCTCCGTCAAAAAGTATGGTTTTGGTTGTTTTTACATATTCACGAAGTACATTAAAAATGGCATCGTCCTTTTTTAGTTTTTTCGTTTTGACCAATGCATCAACTTCACGTCTAAATTCGATTAATTGCTTAGCAACTATCGTATTCAATACTGTCATGGGAATGGCGCAGTTCTGATTAGAACCAACAGCTCTAAATTCAAATTTATTGCCCGTAAAGGCAAAGGGCGAGGTTCTGTTACGGTCAGTATTATCCAGTAAAATTTCAGGTATTTTGCCAACCACATTTAGCTTTAAATCTGTTTTTTCCTGTGGGGAAAGTTTTCCTTTAGAGACTTGTTCTAAATTATCTAAAACTTCCGAAAGTTGAGACCCAATAAATACAGAAATAATTGCGGGTGGTGCTTCATTGGCACCCAATCGATGATCGTTACCTGCACTAGCAACAGAAGAGCGGATCAAATACTCGTAATTTTGAACCGCTTTGA
>JAURDG010000239.1 GCA_030828025.1 Flavobacteriaceae bacterium
AACTTCAAAGCACGGCTACAGAAGCGAGAAGCAAAGAAGCCACCTGTAAAACGGGTTGTTCGTATTTATTGGGCGGATGGTACTTTTGTGGGTAAGATGCGCTACTAGCTACCGAATTTGTGGGGGCTAATGTGGGGGCTAAATAATCACAATACTACTAAGATATTGTTATATATGTAATAATATTGGATAAGTGGCGGTGCTGGCAGACTGACGAGCTAAAACATCGGGTCTTCAACCGAGGTGTCATTTCCTATTACTGGACTGCATACCCCCTGCCCTGCGTTTCTTAATCTGGCTTGCTAACTTCGTGCAAAACCTATGCAACCAATACCGAACGGATTCCTAGCTTACGTCAACGCCTTGTTCATGCCGAAGGTCTTTAACATCTCTAAATTAGAGAGGAAACCTCACATACAGCATAACTGCAAGTTGAATGATCTCAGGACTGGTTTTGAAATAACGGAAGGATAAAGCATCGGGCATGGCCCAGACGCTAATATCCAGCACGCTATCGGGCAAAACGGTTTATTCTGACAGTGCCATATCAAATCTGTTTATGAAATTTTTACTTGACCAGACGCGCTACATAGATTTATTTTTTACCAAATGGTAAAAATTTTGTTAGAGGCAAATTATGACATATTTAGTCACCGACGAGTGTATTAACTGTAAGTACCAAGACTGTATCGAAGTGTGCCCGGTAGATTGTTTTTATGAGGGCGAAAACACAATCGTGATTAACACGGATGAATGTATTGATTGTGGCGTGTGTGAGCCAGAATGTCCTGTGGGTGCCATTAAACCAGATACAATCCACAATGCCGATTTTTGGATTCAACTTAACCAAAAATACGCTGAAGTTTGGCCTAATATTTTGGTCAAAGGCGATCCCCTCCCAAAAGCAGATATTTGGGCAGATAACAAAAATAAACTTTCCCTATTATCAGAAAAATCAGCAAGCTAAAAATTCCGTCATGATTAAAACTAAAACCTCAGTGTCTAAATATCCACAACCAGCTGGCACACACCTTGAAACAGTAACAGACGTAGAGCATTATACTGACCGATTGTTTAGATTTAGAATAACTCGGCCTCCCACGTTTCGGTTCAGATCCGGTGAATTTGTAATGATTGGGCTGCCAAATGCTGAAAAGCCAGTCTTCCGCGCTTACTCAATAGCATCCCCTAGTTGGGACGAAGAACTCGAATTTTATTCAATTAAAGTACCCGGTGGACCACTAACCGAACATTTGCAAAAAATAATAAAAGGTGATCCAGTTCTAATGCGCCAGAAATCTACGGGCACCCTAGTGAATGATGCTCTTTTACCCGGCAAACGCCTATGGATGTTTTCTACTGGTACGGGGTTTGCTCCGTTTGCTAGCTTAGTTCGCGACCCTGAGACATTCGAAAAATATGAAAAAATCTTCGTTACGCATACCTGCAGGGACATTGATGAGCTTGTATACAGCAAACAGGTTTGCGGAAATCTTATAAACGATCCTCTCTGCGGTGAATTCGCGGATAAAATTAAGTTGATACAAACAACAACACGACAAAAGTTTACAAAAATGGGTCGCATCACTGAATTACTATCAAACGGCAACCTTTTCACCGATTTGGGAATTAGAAAAATAACGCCAGGAGAGGATCGCGGTATGATTTGTGGTTCGGTAAATATGATTAAAGATGCAAAGACCATCCTTGAAAGTTTTGGCTTAAAAGAAGGTTCTAATAGCAAACCGGATACTTTTGTCGTCGAAAAAGCTTTCGTTGATTAGTTAGCCATACCATCGATCATGCGTTTATTAATAAGCATTCTTGTTTACGTTCATTAGGCTTGACTTTGTTCATAATAAAGTGGACTGTTTTACCAAATGGTCAAATAAATTGGAGCGAGAGATGGAAAAGCTTGCAACTACATTTACGGGACTCAATTTTGTTAACCCGTTCGTACTGGCTTCGGCACCGCCAACCGAAAGTAAGAAGAAAATAATGCGAGCCTTTGAAGCTGGATGGGGTGGTGTCGTAACAAAGACGATAGGGTTGCATCCAGTTGAGAATGTTGCTGGCCCGAAA
>JAURDG010000045.1 GCA_030828025.1 Flavobacteriaceae bacterium
ACGATAGAAAGATCTAACAGACTCCTTAAACCATTGCAAAGTTCTAGGAGTCAACAATTGGAAGATAGTCGTCTCCCATTAAGGTTCGTGATTCTCCTGTCAAAACTGCAACAATTTAGCTTGTAGACGATGAGCCAATTGAACACCAGCAGGTCAAGAAATCGAGCGCAAGTGCTGCAGTTCTTCCCAAGTCGATGCCTCAGCAGAAGTCAGTTTACTCCACAGCGCTTGAATAAAAGAGAAGTCAATCAAAGCAGTCTGAAGCTTACACCAGAGCATCGGAGGATAGAAGGCAAAAAACCTTAAAGTCGATCGAGTAGCTTAAGAAATTGACCAACTATCAAGACTCACCTCCCAAACAGCAGGAGGGAGTAATGACTTTTGGACACAACAATGCCTGTACTTATTTAGCGTATAAACTCGCTGGTTTTCAAGGTGTTAATATTCCAACTGCTGGTGCTGTAGTTTTTCGATTTGACGTATCTTTGTGGGCATCAATTCACGTTGGAGTCGCAGAATATTTCACACCTAAAATGAACGAATAATTTAGTTTGGAAAAACCTTTTGTAAATAGAGAGCTTAGCTGGTTAGATTTTAACAAACGAGTCCTTCAGGAGGCGCAAGACCCTAATGTTCCGCTCATTGAACGCCTTCGCTTTATCGGTATTTTCTCCAATAACCTTGATGATTTTTTTAAGGTTCGGTATGCTACTGTAAAACGAATTGCCCAGATGCAGGCAACCGACCTTTCTAAGGAAGAAGTGCAAAAAGCTGAAAAATTATTACAGGAAATTACAGAAAAAACCATTGCCCTTCAAGATGAGAGTTTTGCTACCATTCAGCAGATTACGCAAGAATTAAAAGACGAGCAGATTTTTGTCCTTGATGAAAATAGCTTGGACAAGGAACACGCCGCCTTTGTGCATAATTATTTCAATGAAAAAGTAAGCTCCTCGTTGATAACGGTTCTAATGGATGAGCATACACGTCTTCCTGCAGGAAAGGGAAATAATGTGTTTCTTAGTGTTCGCATCAAGCGTGCCAAAACAAAAAAACCGCTATTCGCCTTGATTCAAATCCCCAAACATTTAGATCGAATAATTGTACTTCCGCCTCGAGGGAAAAAACGCTACGTGATTCTACTCGATGACTTAATTCGTCATCAGATGTATCACTTATTTGAAAATTTTACGCCACTATACATGGAAGCGCACATGGTCAAATTTACCCGTGATGCCGAACTGGATTTTGATGATGACTTGAACAAAAGTTATGTCGAAAAAGTAGCCTCAAGTGTTCGTGAGCGCAGCGAGAGCGACCCTGTTCGATTTGTGTATGACAAAAATATTGCTCCCGACACACTTGATTTGTTGCTCAAAAAATTTCATATAGGTTCTAGAGATAGTATTATTCCAGGTGGGCGTTACCACAATCGTAAGGATTACATTAAGTTTCCAAGTTTGGGTCGAGAAGATTTGCTCTATGCGTCAAAAGAACCACTTCCCATAGTTGGCTTTTCCCTGCAAAGCAGCATCATCCAACAAATGGCAAAGCGAGATTACCTCCAATATACGCCGTATCATTCTTTTGCGTATGTGCTAAAATTTTTGCGCGAGGCTTCTTTAGACCCCAAAGTCAAGAGTATTTTTATTACAATTTATCGTTTATCCAATACCTCTCAAGTTGCTAATGCACTTATCCAAGCGGCACGAAATGGCAAGCGTGTTACGGTTCAAATTGAGTTGCAGGCTCGTTTTGACGAAACGGCAAATATTCGTTATGCCGAACTGTTTAAGAATGAAGGTATAAGACTTATTTTTGGCGTTCCTGGTCTTAAGGTGCACTCAAAAATTTGCCTCATTCAACGCATTGAAAACAGTAAACTAAAGCGGTATGGCTTTATAAGTACTGGAAATTTTAACGAATCTACGGCACGTGTTTATACGGATTATACGCTCTTTACGGCTAATCAACAACTGTTGCGTGAAGTAAATAGGGTCTTTACTTTTTTAGAAACCAGTTTTAAGGTTCCTTCTCACAAACATTTGCTAATTTCTCCATTTACGACCTCATCAGGGCTAAAAAAACGCATCGAAAGGGAAATAGTACATGCCAAAGCGGGTAAAAAGGCATTAATCCGCATCAAAATTAATAATTTGACCAATTATGACCTTATAGGTTCCTTGTATGCAGCCAGCCAAGCGGGTGTCGAAATTCGCATGATTGTGCGTGGTATATGCTGTTTGGTTCCTGGTGTAAAAGGGATAAGTGAGCACATAGAGGTCATCAGTATAGTTGATCGATATTTAGAGCATCCGCGCATGGTTATTTTTGAAAATGATGGTGATCGGGATATTTTTATTTCTTCTGCTGACTGGATGACGCGTAATTTGGACAATAGAGTAGAGGTGTCATGTCCTATTATTGATAAGCAATTGCAGCAAGAAATTGTGAACACTTTTGAGCTAAGCTGGCATGATAATGTCAAGTCACGTTGGGTAAATGATGCCTCCAAGCCCATTTACCGCAGCAATGAGCAGCCATTACTTCGCTCACAAGAAGCTATTTATGACTATTATAAATCTAAACTTGATTCCCATTGAGACTTTATAAATACGCTGCCATAGACATCGGGTCAAATGCCATTCGCTTGCTCATCAGCAATGTTATAGAGCGCAAGCATCATCCAACCGTTTTTACGAAAAACGCCATGATTCGTGTGCCCATCAGATTGGGGCAGGACACGTTTTCTTCGGGTTCTATCGGAATGTCCAATCAGCAACGTATGATTGATGCCATTCAGTCGTTTAAAATACTCATGGGCATTCACGATGTTTCACACTATATGGCATGCGCCACATCAGCACTTCGCGAAGCCAAAAACGGCAAACAGTTGATAGCTAAAATTTTTAAAGAAACAGAAGTTAAAATTGATTTAATTGAAGGCAAACGTGAAGCCGAAATCATTGCATTAACTGATTTGTATAGTGTTGTAAAACCGCATAAGTCTTATTTATTTGTTGATGTTGGTGGTGGCAGCACCGAACTCACAGTTATTCATCACGGCAAAACAATTGCTTCTAAATCATTTAAAATTGGCACGGTCAGACTGCTCAATAAAATGGTTCAGGATCAAGAATGGGAATCTTATATAAACTGGATTGCCAAACACACCCAAGCACTAGATCGAATTTCGGTAGTTGGATCTGGTGGTACCATCAATAAGGTGTTCAAAATGTCGGGAAGAGCAATTGGAAAACCTCTGTCGTTTATGGATTTAACAGAGTTGTATGAGCTACTTAAAAAGAAAAGTGCCAAGGAACTATTGATTAACCTTCAGCTTAACCCCGATCGCGCCGACGTGATTGTGCCAGCGGTGCACATTTACTTGTTGGCAATGAAACAAAGTGGTGCCATCAAAATCCACGTCCCTAAAGTAGGATTAGCCGATGGGATGATTAAGTTGCTCTACAAAGAATTGCATTAATATTCTAAGTTAAACGCCTGTTTAAAGTCCTCAATAATCGGATTTTTTTTGCGCAGCTCTTCGTATTTATCTGCTGCGGTATAGACAAATTTCTTTTCCTCTTTCACATCTACCTGTACATGCAAACTAAGGTGGTCATTGCTTAAGTGTTCACGAAGATAGGTGAGTAGCGGTTTGCTGTTTTTTTCAAGTTCCACTCGGTTGGTTTCGTTTTGAACCAACAGATGAATTTCAGTTTTATTTTTAAGTCGAGGTATATCTAGCCCAAGTAAAGCTACCATATTGCGTGAGCCACTATCAGTCATTTTTTGTGTATAAGCATTCCAATGCAGCTCCAAAAGCTCTTGGGTTACTTGCGCTTCATGTATGGCTGTTTTTTCCTCGTGTTCAGTCGCTTTTTCTTGGTGTTCTTTTTGAACACGCAAACTGGATAGTGACAATCCAGACACGCCTTGTGCTGACAAATCCAGCTGGATTTCAGCCTTTACTTCTTCTTGCTTTTCTGGCGGTGTCAGTATCGCTTCAACTACCTGCGTCGATTCCGTTTGTTCTGGTTGTTCTTCCTGTTGTTCACTGTTTTTGTGATTTGTGGGTACATCAGTACTGCTATCAGAAGGCGTTAGTGCTGATTTGGATGGCGTTAGCGTTGGTTGTTGTCCATCAAATGGTTTTATGTAGGGTTTAGCCTTTTTTTTTTCGGATTCGTTAAGCGAAGCCAATTGCATTAGGCATAGCTCTACCTGTAAATGAGGATTTAGGCTGCCCTTGTAGTTTAAGGCATATTGATTTATGACGTCTAGTCCTTGCAGTAAAAATGATGCTGGAATCGCTTTAGCTTGTGCCTCAAATTTTGAAGCCGTTTCTGCACTAACTTCAAGGAGCTTTATGGTTCCTTGATTTTGACACATCAATAAATCGCGAAAATGCTTTGCTAAGCCATTGATGAAATGGTACCCATCAAACCCTAAGTCTATGAGTTCATTGAAACGTAGTACCGCTTGATGTAAATCTCCGGCATGCACCATGTCTGTTATGCCCAAATAGCTGTCGTAGTCCAGAATATTAAGGTTTACCGAAACATGCTTGGCGGATAGTTCGGTTCCCGAATAGCTAACCATGCGATCAAAAATGGATAGCGCATCACGCATGGCACCATCGGCTTTTTGTGCGATTAGGTGTAGGGCTTCACTTGCTGCGTTTATTCCTTCACGTTGCGCAATAGTCGCCAAGTAGTCTTCAGCATCTTTGATGCTAATTCGCTTAAAATCAAAAATCTGACAACGAGAAAGTATGGTGGGGATGATTTTCTGTTTCTCTGTTGTCGCCAAAATAAAGACGGCATGCTTGGGCGGTTCTTCAAGGGTTTTGAGAAAAGCATTAAAAGCAGCGGAGCTAAGCATATGCACCTCGTCAATAATATAGACTTTGTAGGTTCCTTTTTGGGGAGGAATACGCACTTGCTCAATGAGTGTACGAATATCTTGTACAGAATTATTCGATGCTGCATCAAGTTCAAATACATTGAATGCAAAATCTTCGTTTGGGTCAATGGTGGTTTCGAGGCTATTGATTTTTTTGGCAAAAATTCGTGCACAGGTTGTTTTTCCAACGCCCCGCGGACCACAAAACAGCATGGCTTTTGCGATTTTGCCTTGGTCGATTGCATTTTGAAGCGTTTGTGTAATGGCTTGTTGCCCCACCACGTCGGCAAAAGTTTGCGGCCTGTATTTTAATGCCGATACAACAAATTCACCCATGATGTAAAGATACACAAAGAGATTCGTTTGGCACAAAAATCTATACGATAATACTAAAGGAAGAATAACGTATTTTTGCTTGGCAGGCCTCCTTATCGCTCTGCTTTTAGTAGAGAGGAAAGTCCGGACACCACAGCGCAGCATAGCGGGTAACGCCCGTCGCCCTGATTTTTTCGGGGTAGGACTAGTGCAACAGAAAGCAAGTACAGTTCGGCTGTAGTGAAATCAGGTAAACTCTATGCGGTGAAACGCCATGTAAACCAACGTTAAGGGTAGCGCGCCCATGTTGGCGGGTAGGCGGATAGAATACTGTAGTAATGCAGTGTCCAGATTAATGATAAGGCACGACAGAATCCGGCTTACGGCCTGCTTTTTTATTTATTGGTAGGTATTTGCATGGTGTCAAAAAAATCTTCTCGAGGCTCCCATAATTCTATGACATTGCCTTCAGGATCCAACAGGTGTATAAATTTACCATACGGATAAGAAACTAAGGTGTCGATAAATTTAATACCACTTTTTTGCAGCTTTCGGATTAGTTCTTCCATGTTTTGTACTCTATAATTCAACATAAATGGTTTTGTTGATGGATGAAAGTAGTCTGTATCGTTAGGAAAGACTGACCAGTGCAAGTACTTGATTTTATTTGGAGTGACAGCGTTTCGCATTTCAAAGGTAGCACCATACGGATTTAGGATTAATCCCAAATGAGTTGCATACCATTGTTTTAATTTTTCTGGTGCTTGTGCCTTAAAGAAAATGCCTCCAATTCCGGTGATTTTTGCCGTGTTCATGATGGTGTGATTTGGAGCCTTTAAGATACATAATTTTTAGGTAATGCTGTGTTTTGAAGTAATTTAATTGAATGTGGACCTTCGTTAAACAATAAGTCGAGAATGGATAGATTGTTTATAAACCCATTTTTTTCGCTAAACACTTGCGTGTATGTTAGTGTCACAACCGCTTGTTCTTTTTTAGTGTCTAGTAAAGGACGCAAATCTACAGCTATGCTGTTTTGTGCATAGCTATTTGTGTGCGAAACAGTCGGATGGACACCCATTAGACGACAAATAGTGGTAAATAACGCCATATTAAAGGCGTATAAATGTGTGTGTCTTTGCGCATAAAGTGGCGCAAGATCATCTTCGTAAAACTCAAAATAGGGCGACGAGCGATAAGCTGTTTGCAGTGATTTCCAATGCTGTGTTTGCCATGCAAAACGGTTGTCAATTTGAACGTCTTCGTATTTTTGATGTCCTTCATGCCCCAAATGCTTAACGGGAATCGAAAGCATCAAGGTTCCGTTTGCGCCATGGATGTACAAGCGATTTCGCTGGGTTTGCTTTTGGTAGTTGTCTTTTTGTTCTAGAGTGATGTGCGCAGCACGGAGCATACACGCCCAAAGGGTAATCGAACCGCCATAGCTAAGCGGAGCTAAAACGGAACTCATGTGTTTTTTTGTGTTCTTTTTCGGTAAAAGACAAAACCTTGCCAAAGTGCAATAAAACCGACAAAATACCAGCGATATGAAACGGGTTCGCCCGATCCGCCAACAGTAGTGAACACCCGATCCCAACGCACTTTCCAGTTGCGTAAGCCTTCAGTAAATCCGTCGATACTCATCCAAATAAATACGGGCTTTCCAACAATGTGGTCTTGCGGAACAAAGCCCCAATAGCGGCTATCCTCAGAGCGATGTCGGTTATCACCCATCATCCAGTAATAATTTTGCTTAAACGTATAGGTCTCAGTCGGCATGCCATTAATGATGATTTCTCCGTTGCGTTGCAACACGGTGTTGTGTTCATAATCTTGGATGATTTTTTTATAGAGTGGCAAATTCGTAGGCGTGAGTTTTATCGTTACTCCTTCTTGCGGCATAACAAGTGGTCCAAACTGGTCTTCGTTCCAATTGTATCGAATATCATTTGGAAAAAAGCCTGTATTATACGTTATTTTAGTGTTAATGCTGCGTTTTAAGCTGTCCAAAGTCATGGCATTTCGCAGTTCTTCTGCTTCGTTTAGTGTTAAAAACAAGGACTTTTGTGTTTCTCGAAGTTCTGTGGCCTGAATGCGGTATTTTTTAACCAATTCATAAGGAAGTCCTTTCGCATTTGTATAAACCTCATAGTTATTGAGGTCTTGACTACCGCGTCCTGTTAAATATGGTATCAAGGCGTTGTAGATATTTGGATTCATATTCGCAATGGAAAACTTTCTAGATAAATCGTTATATCCAAGTTCCAACAGCCTTCGCGATGAAATTCCTTGTGCGTCATAAGCTGTATAACTGTACAGCGGTTTGGCACGGTCGGGCATGATGGACTCCTTTCCATTGATGTGGATGATGCCATCAACAATGCTAAGCGTGTCGCCAGGTAATGCTACACAACGTTTGACGTAATTCGATTTTTTGTCGATAGGCTTATCAACTCCCGCCTCCTTTTTAAAAAACTGCCGCACCGTATCTGCTGGCCAACTAAAAACGACGATATCGTTTCTTTTTATTTTCTGCAGGGCAAGAAACCTAGAGTAGGGCAGTTGAGGTTTCTTTAAATACGATCGCACTTTGGCAAGTGGTATGGTATCGTGTACCATTGGGAATGATATCACGGTTTGTGGTGTTCGAGCCCCGTAGTGAAATTTACTAACCATCAGAAAATCTCCGACAAGCAACGATTTTTCGAGCGAGCCCGTAGGGATAATATAAGGCTGCATAAAGTAGGTATGCACTATGGTTGCAATGACCACCGCAAAAATCGTTGAGCCGATAAATTCCCCAAATTTTGTTTTGGGTTTGGTCCTCTGTTCTGGATTGTATTGGATATCTGAACTGTAATTCAAGAAGAACCCATAAAGTCCCAATGTAGCCCAAGCTAGAAATGTATCCAGAAATGAATCTTTACCAAATTTTCTTGCGGTTTCTACCCACACAACAGGAAGCATCAGCAAGTTTACGATTGGGAAATATAGCAAAACCACCCACCATGCTGGTCGTCCAATAATACGCAATAAAATTACGGAGTTGTAAAAAGGTATTGCTGCTAGTAAAGGGGCATATCCTGCCTTTTTGTATAGTTTCCACAACTTGAGAAACATCAAGGCTTGACATCCAATGATAAATAAAAGCCATTGTGAATACGTCATCTTGTTAATTTAGGGTTAATGAGTTAGGTTTAATTAATGTCCAATACATCGCGCATGCTAAAAATACCACTTTTTCCTACAATCCATTCAGCAGCCAACACAGCACCCAACGCAAAACCATCTCTGTTATGCGCAATATGCTCCATACTGATGCTGTCTGTGGGTGAGTTGTATGTTACTGTATGCGTTCCAGGTACATGTGGTTCTCGCTTGGCGGTTATGGGCAAATCATTTGGTGTTGCCTCTTCCGCTAGTTTCCAGTTAGTTTGTTTACTATGTGGTAAAATGCCTTCTGCTAAGCTAATCGCCGTTCCACTTGGTGCATCCAATTTTTCGGTGTGATGAATTTCCTCGATGGCGGTATCGTACTGATGGTGCGGCGCCATCATTTGTGCAAGTTTTTTTGAACTTTTGATGTTTTGACTAATGTGAATGCAGAAATCTTGAATGAGGTTTTGGAATCTTTGGAAATTTTCTGGCAAAGCTTCAATGCCATTTTCAGTGAGTTTGGCAATTGTAATTTTGGTGA
>JAURDG010000008.1 GCA_030828025.1 Flavobacteriaceae bacterium
AAGCCTGAGGATATCAAAGCGAGAGTGAATCAAATCAAATCTCAAATTGAAGCATCAACGTCCGATTACGACAAAGAAAAACTTCAAGAGCGTTTGGCAAAACTTTCTGGCGGCGTTGCAGTGCTTTATGTAGGTGCTGCCTCAGAGGTTGAAATGAAGGAAAAGAAAGATCGCGTTGACGATGCGCTTCATGCAACACGAGCTGCTGTTGAAGAAGGTATTGTTTCTGGCGGTGGAGTTGCCTTGCTGCAAGCCATTCCATGTTTGGCAAAGCTAAAAACTTCCAATGCTGATGAAAAAACAGGAATTCAGATCGTAACACGAGCTGTAGAATCTCCACTAAGAACGATCGTTGCCAATGCTGGCGGTGAAGGCTCTGTTGTGGTCGCTAAGGTTATTGAAGGTGCGGATAATTTTGGCTACGATGCCAAAACCGATACTTTTGGTGATATGCAAGAAAAGGGCATCATTGACCCGAAAAAAGTAACGCGCATTGCGTTGGAAAATGCAGCTTCTGTTGCTGGCATGATTCTCACAACCGAGTGCGCATTAGTTGACATCAAAGAAGACAATCCACCAGCTATGCCGCCAATGGGTGGTGGCATGCCCGGTATGATGTAATATCTATAATCAATTACTGCCCCTTTATGGGGCAGTTTTTTTATGTTTACAACACTACTGAACAATATCGAAGTTCACTTAAACCAAAACCCAACTGTTGCTGCAGGCTTACACTGGGTATGTGCCGAAATTAGGCAAGCACTACCCGACTACGACTGGGTTGGTTTTTATTTTCATCATCCTGCCAAAAAGGAGCTTCATTTAAAAGCATATGCTGGAAATCCAACCGATCATACCATCATTCCGTTTGGCAAAGGGATTTGTGGTCAGGTAGCGGTTAGCCACCAAAACTTTGTTGTGGACGATGTCAGCAAGCAAGACAACTATATTGCGTGCAGCATAGATGTAAAATCAGAAATCGTCATTCCGCTTTTTATCGACAACAAAAATGTCGGACAAATAGATATTGATTCAAATACTGCTGGTGCATTTACGGAAAAAGATGTCGCATTTTTGACCGCTGTAAATAAACTTGTCGCTGCATTTTTAGTGCGTTCAGGCGCATCGTTTTAGCGGCAAAATTCCCTACTTTTACCATTTCTTATTTTAACCAATCATGCAAGACACAATACAAGCAACTTCGGCCCTTATTTCGGTATTCAATAAGGATGGTTTAGCACCAATCATCCATAAATTGCACGAATTGGGCATTACCTTGTATTCTACGGGAGGAACTGCCGCTTTTATAGAAGAACAAAACATCCCCGTAAAGCATGTAGAAGATTTGACATCTTATCCATCCATTTTAGGAGGTCGGGTTAAAACCTTACATCCAAAAGTGTTTGGTGGTATTTTAAATAGACGTGCAAACGACAGTGACCAAAAGGAATTGGACGAGTTTAGCATACCGCACTTGGACATCGTTCTGGTAGATTTATATCCATTTGAAGATACTGTTCGGTCGGGTGCCAGTGAAGCAGCAATTATTGAAAAAATTGACATCGGTGGAATTTCACTTATTCGCGCAGCAGCAAAAAACTACAAAGATGTATGGTGTGTTTCTTCCGTGAATGATTACAGCGACTTCTTGGCACTACTGGAAAGCCAAAACGGAGCCAGTACCCTTGCAGACCGCAAGCGGTTTGCTGCACATGCATTTCATATTTCATCACATTACGACACCCAAATTTTCGATTTTTTTAATGATGAAAAAGATGCATTAAAGATTAGCTATCAACGTGGTACAGCCTTACGCTATGGTGAAAATCCACATCAAAAAGGGACTTTTTTCGGGGACTTTGATGCTGTTTTTGAAAAGCATCACGGCAAGGAATTGTCGTATAACAACCTTTTGGATGTTGATGCTGCGGTGCAGCTGATGCGTGAGTTTCAAGACGAAGCGCCCACTTTTGCTATTCTTAAACACAACAACGCTTGTGGAGTGGCAACACGAGCTACCCTAAGTGACGCCTATTCCGATGCCTTGGCAGGCGATCCCATTTCGGCGTTTGGCGGTGTGCTGATTGCGAACACAGCCATTGATATAGCTACGGCAGATAAGATTCATAACTTATTCTGCGAAGTGGTTATTGCACCGAGTTTTGATGCTGACGCCTTAGCGGTTTTAAAGCAAAAAAAGAATCGAATTCTGTTGCAACTAAAGCATTATCCACAACAAGAAGCGCAAGTACGAACATGCCTTAATGGACACCTAAAGCAAGAGCGTGACGGCATTACTGACACCAAAGAAATGCTGCAAGACGTTACCAAACGCAAAGTAACCGACCAAGAAGCGGCAGACTTATTATTTGCCGCCAAAATATCCAAGCATACAAAATCGAATACCATCGTATTGGCAAAAAACGGACAGCTTATTTCTTCAGGAACAGGGCAAACATCTCGAGTTGATGCCCTAAAACAAGCCATTGAAAAAGCCAATAGTTTTGGTTTTGACTTAACGGCTGCAGTGATGGCGAGTGATGCGTTTTTTCCATTTCCTGACTGTGTTGAAATCGCGCACAAAGCCGGCATAAGTGCCGTCATTCAACCCGGAGGATCAATCAAAGACCAAGAGAGTATAGATTTCTGCAATGAAAATAATATGGCAATGGTGCTAACTGGAGTGCGACATTTCAAACATTAATTCGTAATTTTCAAAACAAATTTTCGCACATGGGGTTTTTTGATTTTTTGACAGAAGAAATAGCAATAGACTTAGGTACGGCCAATACACTTATCATCCATAACGATAAAGTTGTCGTGGACAGCCCATCTATTGTTGCCTTGGATAGAACCACAGACAAGATCATTGCGGTGGGACAAGAGGCTAACTTGATGCAAGGAAAAACACATGAAAACATCAGAACTGTACGTCCATTAAAAGACGGGGTTATTGCCGATTTTAATGCCTCCGAACAGATGATCAGCATGTTTATTCGAAACATCCCATCGTTAAAAAAACGTTTTTTCACCCCATCGCTGCGCATGGTTATTTGTATTCCATCGGGGATAACCGAAGTTGAAATGCGTGCAGTCCGCGAATCTGCCGAACGTGTCAACGGAAAAGAAGTATATCTTATTCACGAGCCTATGGCTGCAGCCATAGGTATTGGGATTGATATCATGCAGCCCAAAGGAAATATGATTATTGATATTGGTGGTGGAACCACAGAAATTGCGGTTATTGCGCTTTCGGGAATTGTTTGTGACAAGTCTGTAAAAGTTGCTGGCGATGTGTTTACCAATGACATTATCTACTACATGCGCACGCAGCACAATTTATATATTGGTGATCGTACCGCCGAGCGTGTTAAAATTTCGATTGGTTCTGCTACAGAAGAACTCGAAAACCCACCCGAAGACATGTCTGTGCAAGGGCGAGATCTATTGACGGGGAAACCTAAAGAAATATTAATTTCTTACCGTGAAATACACAAAGCCCTTGATAAATCCATCATTCGTATTGAGGATTCGGTTATGGAAACCTTGTCGCAAACGCCTCCAGAATTGGCAGCTGATATTTACAACACAGGTGTTTACCTTGCTGGTGGTGGTTCCATGCTACGAGGTTTAGACAAACGTCTGTCGCAAAAAACAGAGCTGCCTATTTTCATTGCCGAAGACCCACTTAGAGCTGTGGTTCGTGGAACTGGAACAGTACTAAAAAACATAGAGCGCTATAAGTCTGTATTGATTAAGTAACCAAACTCATGCAAAAATTACTGAACAGCATATTGCGCAACGGAACGCTGCTGCTGTTTATTTTTTTGCTCGCCCTTTCTCTACTGTTCATTTCACGTAGTCAGGACTACCAACAAAGCAGCTTTTCATCTATAAACAGTAAGCTTAGTGCACCATTCTTTAAGCTACGGCATCGTTTTTATAGCTATTTTGAGCAAAGCCGCCACAACCAACAGTTGATTGAGGAAAATCAATTTCTGATCACACAACTCATAAATCATCAAAATAAAGAACTGCTTTTGGACTCACTGCCCTTTAAGGTAATTCCTGCTCAAGTGATTAAAAACAGCATCCGTTTGGGCTACAACTACATTACCTTAAACGTTGGCACCGAAAAAGGTGTACTTGACGAAATGGGCATTATTACTGCCAAGGGTGTGGTTGGCGTGGTGCACCGTGCAAACGAAAAAACAAGCAGCGTCATTTCCATATTAAACAAGTCGTTGCGTGTCAATGCTAAACTAAAAAAAAGTCATCATTTTGGTAGTCTCTATTGGGATGGTGGTCCTGCCGATAAAGTTCTGTTAACAGATGTGCCACTAGCAGCCAATGTTGCCATAGGCGATACGATAATCACTGGCGGCATGTCTGCTATTTTTCCAGGTGGCATACCTTTGGGAGCGGTGAGCGAGGTGTTCGTTCCACTTAATGATAATTATTACACCCTTGAGGTTACTCTTTTTGAGGATATTACGAGTATTCATCATGTATATGCAGTTAAGATTCCGAATGAAACATTGCTAAAAGAAACAATAAACCAAGAAAATGAAAAGTAAGTTAGCAGGTTTTATTGGGTGGTTCTTTGTTTTGATTTTTGCACAAACATTTGTGTTAGATCCCGTAGTATTAGGCTTCGATTATGCCCCTTTAGTTTACGTGCTATTGTTGTTGTTTTTGCCCAATCATTGGCCGTCTTGGAATGTGCTTTTGGTTGCTTTTTTTATTGGGCTTACTATTGATTTTATGTATATGTCTGGCGGTGTGCATGCTGCCGCTTGTTTGGTTGTTGCCTATCTACGCCCAAACCTCATTCGTACCGCATATAAAGGAACACTTAAACCAAGTGAATTATCCATAGAAAATGAGTCCTTTGACAGCCTTATTTTTTATGCAGTTTTGGTAATTGTCATTCATCATTTTATCATGCTGCTCTTTGTCGTTTTTGACTGGGACAGGCTAGGCTGGTTTTTTAGTGCTTGGGCGATAAACGTCTTACTTACTTTTGTTGCCAGTACAATGCTATTGATTTTAACAAGAAGAGGGCGCTTATGAGGTTTGGCTTTTTTCCTGTATTGATTGGCATTTTTGGGGTCGTGATGTTTGCACGACTTTTTTCGCTTCAGATATTATCTGACGAGTATGATGATATGTCACTTCAAAATTCGGTCTTAAAACAAAATGTGTATCCAGAGCGAGGTTATATTTTTGATCGTAATGGTGTGTTACTGGTATCCAATCAGCCGATGTATGATTTGATGATTGTTCCTAAAAATGTGCGTGCTTTTGACACCCTTGACCTATGTAACACTTTAGGCATAAGCCTTGAAACATTATTGGAGCAAATGGATAAAGCCAGGCGTTACTCTACAAGAGCACCCTCAGCACTTGTTAGTCAAATTTCAAAACAAGATTATGCCGAACTGCAAGAAAAAATGTGGAAGTTTCCCGGGATGTATATTCAGCGAAAGTCTGTTCGCGCCTATCAAACAGATGTTGCCGCCAATGTTTTGGGGTACATAAGTGAGGTCAATTACTTTGATATGGCACAAGATTCCTACTATGTCAAAGGGGAACTTATCGGACGACAAGGGATTGAAAAAACCTATGAAAAAACATTGCGTGGAACCAAAGGGATAAAATACCTGCAACGAGATAAATTTAATCGAATCATGGGGCCGTTTAAGGAAGGAGCCTTAGATACGTTGCCCAAACCCGCCAAAGACATCACCCTTTCTATTGATATTAAGCTACAAGAATACGGAACCAAGCTGTTGGCCAATAAACGCGGCGGTATATTGGCGATCGAACCCAGCACAGGAGAAATTTTGATGAGCGTAAGTACCCCGACTTATATACCCAATTTATTGGTAGGAAGAGAGCGTTCAGTGCATTTTGAAACCTTAAAACAAGATACGTTAAATCGGTTTTTATTTGACCGCTCACTTCAAGGACAATATGCTCCTGGTTCGCCATTTAAGGTACTCAATGCGCTAATCGCTCTCGAGGAAGATGTCATCGACACCAATACCAAATTTACCTGTTACAGTGGGCATTTTTATGCACACAATCAATTTATGGAATGCAAATGTCCGAGTGGTGTCCAAAACAACCTCAACAGAGGTATTTACAATTCGTGCAACACCTATTTTTCTAATGTTTACCGTAGGATTATTGATAAAAACAACGATGCTGCTGATGGTGTAAATACTTGGAGCAAACACTTAAACAGTTTTGGTTTGGGAAGTTATTTGGGTTATGACCATCCTGTTGGTCAGGCAGGTTATGTGCCCAATGCCAATTTTTATAATCTTTGGTATCCCAACCAGCGTTGGAAAGGTGCTACAACGGTCTCCAATGCCATTGGTCAAGGCGAAATTTTGATGACACCCATTCAATTGGCGAACGTTGCTGCTACTATCGCCAACAGAGGTTTTTTTTACACGCCACATTTTGTAAAAGGAATACAAGACGAGTTTATCGATCCAAAATTTAGAACAAAACAGTACACCACCATTTCCGAAGAACATTTTGCTCCAGTAGTGGAAGGTATGGCAAATGTCGTCAAAATGGGCACTGCCCGTGTGGCAAATATTCCTGGAATAGAAGTGTGCGGAAAAACAGGAACCATCGAAAACTTTACACTTATAAATGGAGTTAGAACGCAGCTTACAGACCATTCTATGTTTATCGCTTTTGCGCCTAAAGAAGACCCAAAAATTGCGGTTGCGGTTATTGTCGAAAACGGTTATTGGGGCGGTCGATGGGCAGCACCAATTGCTAGCTTAGTCATCGAAAAATACCTAAAAGGCGAGGTCAAGCGAACGTGGCTGGAAAACCGAATGATGAACGGAAGTTTAATCGACGAATACGCCAAAGTAACCAGTAACAAGCCCTTCGAAATCAATGAATAAGCTTTCACGAATAGACTGGTCAAGTGTTGTGTATTGCCTTATCATCGTCAGTGCGGGCTTGGCTAATATATATTCAGCCGCATACACCCTAGACAATACAGCGGCGGCTTGGTCGGTGCTGGAAAAACAACTGATTTCGCTAGGACTAGGCATTACTGCCATTCTGCTCATTCAATTTCTGGACACCAAATTTTTTGAACGCTATGCTAGCCTTATTTACCTGTTTTCAATAGGCTCTTTGTTGGGCTTATGGGTTTTTGGTACAGAAGTTTCGGGGGCTCGCTCTTGGTATGAAATGGGCAGTTTTAGCCTTCAACCTTCGGAGTTTGCTAAAGTTGCATTGGCACTCGCACTCGCCAAACACCTGGGTGGCTTAAACACAAAAATAGAAAGAAGGAAAGATTATTTTATTGCCTTTGTTCTGATGGGTATTCCAGCAGTACTTACCTTATTGCAACCTGATGCTGGAACGGCCTTAGTACTTCTTGGATTTTTCTTGGTATTGCATGCCGAGGGCTTACCACAACTTTTTTTTAACATCCTCCTCAGTCTTTTTATTTTGTTTGTCCTGACATTATTTTTGGGTGCTGCATGGGTCTATATGTTGCTCGTTCTTGGCCTTGCTGTTTACTTGATTATACAATTGAGAAAAAAAAGGAAAAGGGTTGTGTGGCCAGCACTATTTACGCTCATGGTCTTTGGCGCCTTTACTTATTCGGTCTCCTATATTTTTGAAGAAGTTTTTGAGCAACGGCATCGTGATCGATTTAACATAATATTAGGTAAAGAAGTAGATGCCAGAGGAATCGGCTACAACATCAATCAATCTCAGATTGCCATCGGCTCGGGCAAGTTTTTAGGAAAAGGATATTTGGAGGGAACCCAAACCAAAGGCGGGTTTGTTCCCGAGCAACAAACAGACTATATTTTCTCTACCGTTGGCGAAGAATGGGGGTTTTTGGGTGCTGTTACCTTGCTGGGGGTTTTTGTGTTGCTGCTCTTGCGTATTGTGCGCGTGGCATATAAGCAAAAAACTACATTTGCACGTGTCTTTTGCTTGGGTTTTGCCTGTACGCTATTTATCCATGTAGCCGTAAATATGGGAATGGTTATGGGCTTAGTGCCGACGATTGGTATTCCGTTGCCTTTGATGAGCTATGGAGGGTCTAGTCTTCTTGCTTTTAGTGTTTTTCTAGGTATTTATTTACGCATTGAATACCAACGAATCGAAGCGTAACTTAACTAGCGCTGCATCGCCAATGGCTTGGCAGGAATAAAATTCAGCTTTAAATCCTCTAAAATAAGCACCGCTTCTTCCAAATAAAGATCTTGGCCTAATGCTTTCTTCCAACGCTTTCTTTTTTCGGCGAGTATGGTATCACGCTTCATCTTTTGTCGTTCATACTCAAGGGAGCGGAACGATAGGTTGTTTTGATAATCATTAAGTGCTTTAAACTCTTTTGCTGTTGCCTCATCGCTGTCGATGGTGGCAGAAAATCGTTCAAGATTTAATGAAAAACCGTCCTTGTCTTGTTGCTGGCGAATCCATTTGGCATTTTTATTAATAAGCTGGAATAAGCCATTGTTTGCAACACGTGCATTGCTTGCTTGTATTGTCTGGCTAAAGTTTTGATATCCATTCCAAGGCGTAAAAGGCGCAGGGTCTATCTGATCCCAGACGAGTGGATTTTCCTCGTCCTTTTCGCCCATGTCCACATAGGCATATTGGTCTGGAGCTACCACATCGCTTTTTACACCCTCCAATTGGGTAGATTTTCCAGTAATGCGGTAAAATTTTTCGGTAGTATATTTTAATGCTCCTAAGTCGCCATAGGTACTACTCGAAATAAACCGATTTAATTCCAGTACATTTTGTACCGTGCCTTTTCCAAAGGTTTGTTTACTTCCCAAGACTACCGCTCTGTTGTAATCTTGTAGGGCAGCGGCCAAAATTTCAGAAGCTGAAGCGGAAAGTTCATTTACCAGAATCACCACAGGCCCCTCATACAAGGTTTTTCCGTCTCGATCTTTAAGAATTTTGGTTTCTTCCATCGAAGATTTAACCTGCACAACAGGTCCTTCATCAATGAAAAAACCAGCCATATCAACCACCGTTTGCAATGAGCCTCCTCCATTATTCCTCAAATCAATAACCAAGCCTTGAACACCCTCTTTTTTAAGCCGAATAATTTCTTGCTGCATGTCCTTAGCAGCGTTTCGCTCTTTGTAGTCCTTAAAATCAACATAAAATTTGGGCAAATGAATCAACCCAAAAGAACGCCCACCTTTATCGATAAGTGCCGATTTGAGGTATGATTCTTCCAGCTCTACGGTATCTCGTTTAATGGCGACCTCCTCAATAGTTCCGTCAACACGCTTTACCGTTAGGTAAACGGTAGTTCCTGCGGGTCCTTTAATAAGTTCAATAGCATCATCTAGGCGCATGGACTGAACATCCACAGGCGCACCATCTTCTTGACGTACCATCATAATTTGGTCACCAACATCCAGCAATTGATCACGCCAAATAGGTCCGCCAGAAATAACATCCACAATTTTTATCGTTTGATTCCTTTTGGTCAGTCGCGCACCAATCCCCTCATATTTACCCGACATTGTGGCATCAAAGCGGTCTTTATCGACAGGGCCATAATAAAGCGAGTGCGGGTCAAACTGAGTGACAAACGCATTCAAATAACTACCAAACCAGTCTTCTTCTCGAACGTCGTCCATCAAAGAAAAATAGTTTTCAAGGTTTTCTAAGGAAATTTCACGGGCTTCTTTTTCCAGAACATCAAAAGATTTGGGTGTATAAGTCTCATCTTTTTCGGCACGTTTTTTTTCTTCCGCCAACTTTCCATGAACGATATTCAACGTAGAAAACTTGAGCTGCTTGCGCCATCTCTCTTTTCGTGCATTGGCGGTCATTGGAAAGTCTTGCTCTTCGTAATTTAGGTTTATGTCCTCATTTTTAGAAAAATCAAATGGCTGCTTGAGGATTTCTTTATAAAATAGCTTAACCTCATCTTTTCGTTCAAGATATCGCGTATAGACCAAGTCGAAAAAATCGGTTTGTAAGTTTATAAATTCCTCATCCAACGCATATTTATAGCGCACAAATTGGATGACATCTTTTTTTAAAAAGTAGCGTTTTTGTCCATCCAACATATCGAGAAATGTAGCATACAATTCTTCTGAAAGATCGTTGTTAATGTCTTTAGGTGAAAAATGACCACGCTGCATAAAGTACGTAACCAGTTCCATAAGTAACTTGTCTTTTGAGGAAGCCTCGGTAAATGTTGGCGTTACTGGTGCGTTTAGCTTAGTCCATGCAACAAGTACTAAGGCAAATAAAATGAGAGGAATAAATAATTTCTTTTTCATACTTATTTTTGGGATTAGGTAAAAGTACTGTTTTTTGTTCATTTTTAATAGTCATTCCATAACCGTGCCAAAAAAAGTGCATAAAACAAAGGCAATCCGTACTTTTATAGGATAATTTAAGAAATGAAAAAGCCGCTTATACTTGTTACTAACGATGACGGCATCAGTGCTCCAGGACTTCGAAGCCTCATCAAGGTAATGAACGAAATTGGAACTGTGGTCGTTGTTGCTCCAGATAGTCCTCAATCGGGCATGGGGCATGCGATTACCATCAACAATACCCTAAGGTGTACCAAAGTTTCTTTGGACGGCGGGCCACAAACGGAATACTCCTGCTCGGGTACACCTGCAGATTGTGTCAAAATGGGGGTTCATGAAATATTGAAACGCAAGCCCGATCTTTGCGTGTCGGGGATTAATCATGGGTCTAACTCGTCGATAAATGTAATTTATTCAGGCACCATGAGTGCTGCTGTAGAGGCAGGTATTGAAGGGATACCCGCCATTGGTTTTTCCCTTTTGGACTACGCCTGGGAAGCGGATTTTTCTCAAGTAACTTCCTTTGTTAAGCGTATTGCACTCTCGGCATTGACCAACGGCATTCCAGACGGGGTCATCTTAAATGTGAATATTCCCAAGTTAAAAGAAACAGATATTAAAGGCATCCGCATCTGTCGGCAAGCTATGGCGTATTGGGTAGAAAAATTTGACAAACGAAAAGACCCTACGGGAAAAGAATACTATTGGCTGACGGGCGAATTTGTCAATCCAGACAAAGGGGAAGATACCGATGAATGGGCGTTGAACAATGGTTATGTAAGCGTGGTTCCTGTTCATTTTGATATGACAGCGCATCACAGTATTCAAAAACTAAACACGTGGGATTTCTAAAAAATTCGCTCCGATTGGGGCTAATCGTCGGTATTGGCATTCCTGTTTTTTTGTTGGGTGGCTTATTGCTTTTTTTTGATGCACAACAAAGCATGCTTCGTTCTGGAGTACTTGCAGGATTAGCTGCACTTTGCGCCTTGCCCAATCTTGGGTTTTTCTTTTTTGCCTTACGTCAAGACAAAGATGCCTTTGCGCATGGTGTTTTGTGGAGTTGCATCTTGTGGGCATTGTTTACCTTTGGGCTAAAGCTATTTGGATGAAATACTACCTCATTGCTGGTGAAGCATCTGGTGATTTGCACGGAGCAAACTTGATAAACGAGCTGGCTCAAGCAGACACAACGGCTGAGGTACGTGCATGGGGTGGAGACCGCATGCACGCTCAAGGAGCAACTATTGTAAAGCACTATCGTGAATTAGCGTTTATGGGATTTTGGGAAGTCGCCAAAAACATCAGAACCATTCTTGGAAACTTAAAAAAATGCAAGGAGGACATCCTAGCTTTTAAGCCTGATGCGCTTATTCTTATCGACTATCCAGGCTTTAACCTTAGAATTGCCGCATGGGCGAAGCAGCAAGGAATTCCAGTACACTATTACATTAGTCCGCAAGTGTGGGCATGGAAAGAAAGCAGGGTAAAGCTGATGGCTAAGGTCATTGATTATTTGTACGTGATTTTACCTTTTGAAAAAACTTTTTTTGAGCAAAAACATCAAATGCCCGTTGATTTTGTTGGGCATCCCCTTTTGGACGAAATACATCAATTTGACGCTGGCTCGGAAGTAGATTTTCGAAACGAACATGGGCTACCGAAAGACAAGCCTATCGTTGCGCTTCTGCCAGGAAGTCGTGCGCAAGAAGTGAAAAAAATGATGAACGTCATGGTGTCTTCTGCATCGGCATTTCCGGATTATTGTTTTGTGGTAGCAGCAGCTCCGCATTTGGACGATAGCCTTTTTGAAGGCTTGTCCGTTTATGTAGTTCGAAACAACACCTACAAACTTCTAAGTCATGCCAAGGCAGCCTTGGTTACTAGTGGAACAGCCACACTCGAAACAGCCCTTTTTGGGGTGCCGCAAGTGGTATGTTACAAAACATCTGCGCTGAGTTATGCTATCGGAAAACAAGTGGTCAAACTTCCGTACATTTCACTTGTAAATCTTATTCTAGATACGGATGCAGTCCCCGAACGCATTCAAGGTCAGTGTCATCCAACTCAACTAAAGAACGACCTCGAAAAAATCCTGCGCGGAGTTGAGCGAGCAGCACAAATCAAAGCGTACAAAAAACTTCATTCGCTCGTTGGCGGCGTAGGCGCAAGTAAAAAAGCAGCAACACTCATTAGTGAAAGAACACATGCGTAAATTTTGGTTGATTTTGGTTGCATTAACTTTGGTAGGCTGTGGTGGCTTACGCAAAGGAGCCAAAATGAAGCCCAGAGACGGGGTTGTGTTTTATGCCAAATCATATTTGGGAACGCCTTATGCCTATGGTGGCAACACCATGAACGGCATTGACTGTTCAGGGCTTATCTACCAAGCTTATCAAAAACAAGGTATCCGTATTCCAAGAACGGTAACCGAATTGCGAAAAAAAGGAAAACGAATCGCTGTAGATCGTGCAAAAAAAGGGGATATTATTTTTTTTCGTACCTCTAAAAAGCGGAAACTCACGCATGCTGGTATTGTGGTGGACGTGCGTAAAGGCATTCCGCAATTTATCCATGCTTCAACCTCTCAGGGTGTCATGATTTCTTCTTTAACAAATGACTACTGGGAAAAACGCTATGCCCAAACACGGCGGTTGCTTAAAAAGTAAATTGTTCTTTACTTTGGGTTATGTCCCATCCAAGTTTACCCATTGCGATAATTGGACTATCTTTTTCTTGTGGAATAATCGTCCAAGAAAAAATAGCACAACCCCCTTCGTTTGCCGCTGTAGGTTTATTTTTTTGCCTCATGTTCATTGGGCATGTTTTGCGGTGGCGCAAGCTATTTTTTGGCACAACCATAGGCGCATTTGTTTTGTTGGGTATGTTGCGCTTTTCGCCTGTTGCTCTTAAGGAAGCGTCCAAAAGCGAACAGATAGAAGTAGTGGTGCACCAAGCGTTAAACACCAACTCTTTTGGGCATCAATACATCCTAAAAAGCCAAACGGACAATGAACGCCTACTGCTCCAGACACCACTAAACCATCCACTTACAGTTGGCGATCGGATGTTGGTTCAAGCTGTTTTGGTTCCTTTAGCCAAACCCAAAAATCCCATTGATTTTGACTTTAAAACCTATATGATGCGCAAAGGTGTAGCGCGAAAAATAATTCCCACAACCGACGGCTACATCAAGTTGCCTCCAAAGCAAGGCATTCGCAGGTGGGCGCATTTGATACAGCAAGCACTCATAAACCAACTCCAGCAGCTTCCACTAAAACAAGAGAGTAAAGCCTTGGTAATGGCGTTGGTATTGGGCGAAAAAAGTGACTTGTCCGAAGAACGCATCGAACAATATCAACGAGCGGGTGCCATGCATTTACTCGCCATTTCAGGATTGCATATTGGCATCATCTTGCTGCTGCTTCGTGCGTTGGTGTCGCCGTTAAAACGCCTTCGTTTTGGAGCCATAATTAGTGCCGTTTTACCTATTCTATT
Source organism: Flavobacteriaceae bacterium (assembly GCA_030828025.1). GTDB lineage: Bacteria > Bacteroidota > Bacteroidia > Flavobacteriales > Flavobacteriaceae > UBA7446. Next base: position 13,854 of record JAURDG010000008.1, read on the forward strand.
GTTGTGGTGCTTTGCCTTTGTTACAGGTGCATCACCTTCCGTAATAAGAGCCGTTACCATGTTTTCGTTTTTACAAATTGGACTTTCGCTCAAGCGAAATGATGTGCGTATGCAGCATTTATGGTCTAGTTTTATTGTACTGCTGTTTATTCATCCCCGATTTATTTTTGATGTTGGTTTTCAATTGAGTTATGCAGCCGTTCTGGGTATCGTTTGGGTATTACCGCATTGGCAAAAACTGTTTCAAGGTCAAAGCAGACTAGTGCAAAAAATCACGTCACTTTTTGGTTTGGGACTTATCGCCCAACTGGCAGTATTGCCGCTAAGTTTATATTATTTTCATCAATTTCCATTTTTGTTTTGGCTCAGCAACCTGCTGCTTGTTCCGTTGGTTGGGTTGGTTATAGGTGTTGGGATAAGCTGTTTGGTAATAAGTTACGTTCCTTCATTGTACGGGTTGCTACCTATTGCCGATTGGATTTTGTATCATTTCTTAGTCCTCGTTGCTTGGATAGCGCAATGGGAACAGTTTTTTGTTGAGCACATTCCTTTTAGGGAAATTGACGCCATAGGCTTGGGCTTGGTTGTAATGATGCTTTTTTACTTTGTCCAGCATCCAAGCAAACCAAAAGCACTTTTGTTGGGCATGTTATCCCTTTTGTTTCATGTGCAACTAAAACTAGACATTGTTCAGCCTCCAAAAATACTTGTGGCTCATCTATATCAAAACTCGATGCTCGTTAGCTCACAACAGCATATTCTGCATGTTTTTTATGGGAAAAAGTCATCAAAAGTTGTGGATATGGCACAGCTTTTTACGCAGCACTACGGCTTGGACAGTATTCAATATCATCCTGTGGAGCATGCCTATAAGGGTGTGTTTGTCGTAGATAGTTTGGGCGAATACAAGCAGGTGGGCAAGCAAGCAACAGTGGTGTTGCGGCAAAGTCCCAAGGTGCATCTCGAAGATTTAATTGATAAACTAGCGCCCAAGCTGATTATTGCCGATGGGAGCAATTATCCTTCTTTTATTAAACGGTGGAAAAAAACATGTGATGCGCAGGGCATCTCCTTTCACGCAACAGCAGAACGGGGTGCTTACCCCTTAAATTGATGTTTGAAGTCTTTGATATAGGCCGTAAAGTCTTCGCTCGACTTGATGTTTTCGTAGTCTTTTAAATGCACCAACTTTAGGTAAATCTCTAATTGGGTTGGGGTCAAATAGCCAACAACTGGGGTGAGGTAATTTCC
>JAURDG010000052.1 GCA_030828025.1 Flavobacteriaceae bacterium
CCAAATGACACAAAAGATATCCAAAACCATGCGCCTAAATACAGGGATTATGCACTGGCAGTTTAGTGATGTAAAACGCTGGGTATTGTTGTGTACGTTTACCCACTCGCTCAGCCTCTAGTTCAGTTTTAAAGTCCAACAGGTCATTTAGCCTTTTTAGTTTTTTTTGTCTTTAGGCTTTTGATTTTTCATAGCTTCCCCAATTTGGTTGCTGGCAGTAAACGAAGCTACCATATTGTTGAGCATATCTGAACCCGCTTGAGGTGAGTTTGGTAGCAAGATGAGGTTGGTGTTTGTTTCTTCGCCGATAGATTGCAGCGTGTCATAGTGTTGGGTAACAACAATTAAGGCAGAAGCCTCCTGCGAATTAATACCAACCTTATTCAATACTTCTACAGACTCTTCCAGCCCACGTGCAATTTCTCGTCGCTGGTCGGCTATACCTTGCCCTTGTAGCCGTTTCGATTCCGCTTCCGCTTTTGCCTTTTCGACAATCAAAATACGGGCAGCATCACCCTCATATTGTGCAGCGATTTTTTCGCGTTCTGAAGCATTAATTCGATTCATCGCCGCCTTCACTTGCTGATCGGGATCAATATCGGTAACAAGCGTCTTAATGATGTCATACCCATAATTTACCATGGAGTCATTCAATTCTGTTTTTACGGCAATTGCAATATCGTCTTTACGCTCAAACACATCATCCAAGCGCATTTTAGGCACCTCGGCACGCACCACATCAAATACGTAAGATGTAATTTGATCGTGTGGATAATCGAGCTTATAGAACGCATCATATACCTTTGTTTTGATTACCATGTATTGTACCGACACTTTGAGTTTTACAAAAACATCGTCTTTTGTTTTTGTTTCCACAATAACATCAAGCTGTTGAATTTTTAGACTTAACCGCCCAGCGATGCGGTCAACAATAGGTATCCTTAGCTGTAAACCAGATTGACGTATGCTTTGAAAACGACCAAAACGTTCAATGACAGCAGCGGTTTGTTGCTTGACAATAAAGAAGGCAGAAAACGCAAAGAGCGCACCAAAAAGGAGTAACATAAACTTAAAGAGACTTTCCATAACAGTAAATTTAAAATGAACTTAAATGTAAGAAATTATACAGAGATTTCTGTCACAGCAAGATTTATTCGTGCCACACATGCTGCTGCACCAATCACATGGCAAATAGCAAATACATCAGGCCCTTTCATTTCGCCTACCAAGGCAAGCCTTAAAGGCGCCATGAGTGCGCCCATGCGAATTTCATTGTTTGCCGCCCAACCCTTGACCTCGGTCGCTATGGCTTCAGCAGTATCAAAAGAGCTGAGCTTTAGCAGCTCAGCTAAACGTAGCATGAGCTTGGGTGTTTCCTCTTTCCAATGCTTGTTAACCGCATTTTCTTCAAATGTTTGTGGGCGTTCAAAAAACAACGACGCCTCTTTCCACAGGTCAGTTAACAAAACCAAACGAGGATGGATGAGTTGTACGATTGCTGACAGCTTTTGGTTATCTGCGTTTATATCTCTTGCCAACAGCTCATTTTTTAAGTGCGCAACGATGGTTGCGGCAGGCAGTTGAGCCATATATTGTTGATTAAACCACGTACAGCGCTCGGGGTCAAATCGCCCGCCAGACTTTGTTATTCCTGTTAGGGAAAACGCATCGATCAGTTCGTTTAGTGAAAAGAATTCTTTTTCTCCTCCATCATTCCACCCCAATAAAGCCAAATAGTTTACCAAAGCCTCGGGCAAATAGCCAGACTCTTTAAAACCAATTGTTTTTTCATCCCACGTCAATGGAAAAACAGGAAAGCCAAACGCTTCACCATCACGCTTTGACAATTTCCCTTTCCCAGTTGTTTTTAGAATGAGTGGTACATGTGCAAAAATGGGCGCTTTCCACCCAAAGGCATCATAAATCAACTGGTGTAACGCCAAAGAGGGCAACCATTCCTCTCCTCTAATCACATGCGAGATGTTCATCAAATGGTCGTCAATTACATTGGCCAAATGATAGGTGGGCATGCCGTCTTGTTTGACCAAGACCTTGTCATCTAATAAGGATTTGTCGATATGAATCTTACCACGCACTTGATCTTCGCAAAGCAGTGCTGTTGTTTCGCCTTCTGCATGTGCCATAAAGCGATAGACATGGGGTGTGTTGTTGCCTAACAAGTGTTCAACTTCGTCTGCAGTTAACGACAGGCTGTTTTTAAGGCCTAACCTGTTTTTCCAGTTGTAAATGAACACCTCTCCTTTGGCTTCAACTTCTTTTCTAAGTTCGGCTAATTCTTCGTTGGTATCGAAGGCCATATATACTCTCCCTTCAGCAACAAGTTTTTTTATATGGCTGATATACAGCCTTTTACGTTCACTTTGTTTGTAAGGGCCATACGCTCCGCCCTGTAGAGGCCCTTCCGTAGGCGATAGCCCCATCCACGCTAAGGCATCATAAATGTAGCTTTCTGCACCTTCGACAAACCGCTTTTGATCTGTATCCTCAATACGCAGTACAAAATCGCCTTGGTTTTTTTTGGCAAATAAAAAGTTGTAAAGCGCAGTGCGCACACCTCCGATATGAAGTGGCCCTGTGGGACTAGGAGCAAAACGAACACGAACAGACATATTGGCTTTTTGCAAAGATACAACCCCTAGGCTTCCCGACATACAGGCTTAAATGAATATATTTGCTCCGTGAAGATCAAAGTTGCGTATATCTATGAAACCTCCTTTCGACTAGACGACGAAGGCGTTTATACAAACTGGCTTAGCAGTTGTGCGGCTTACCACAAGCTAAGCAGCCTTGATTTGACCTATGCGTTTATGGGAGATGATGATCTTTTAAAGCTAAACAAGGATTTTCTCCAGCATGATACGTTGACGGACATTTTAACTTTTGACGACTCTATTGGAAAGGACATCAATGCCAACATTGCGATATCGATTGACAGAGTACGAGAAAACGCAAACGACTTTGGGGTTTCTTTTGCTGATGAGCTATTAAGAGTAATGGCACACGGACTGCTGCATTGTGTTGGCTATGGGGACAGTAATGTGGCTGATAAAACACAGATGCGTTTCGAGGAAGACGCCTTAATTCACTTGTTCCACGTGGAACACAAAAAACACAACCATGTTTCCTGAAGTTTATGATGTCATTGTTGTAGGCGGCGGTCACGCTGGCGCAGAGGCGGCGGCAGCAGCAGCAAACCTTGGCAGCAAGACCTTATTGGTTACAATGAACCTTCAAAACATTGGGCAAATGTCCTGTAATCCTGCTATGGGCGGAATTGCAAAGGGGCAAATTGTGCGTGAAATAGATGCCCTTGGCGGGTATAGCGGTATTGTTTCGGACAAGTCCGCTATACAGTTCAAAATGCTTAACCGTTCTAAAGGACCAGCGATGTGGAGCCCACGTGTTCAGTCTGACCGAATGCTGTTCGCAGCAGAATGGCGTCTAGCCCTTGAGCAGACTCAAAACCTAGACTTTTATCAAGATATGGCTGTTGATCTTCTTATGGAGAACAATAGAATAAAAGGCGTCAAGACTTCCTTAGGCCTTACGATTAAAGCTCGGGCTGTTGTGTTGACAAGCGGTACCTTTTTAAACGGTCTGATCCATATAGGAGAAAAACAGTTTGGCGGTGGACGTGCGGGCGAAAGCGCATCTTTTGGCATTACCGAACGTTTGGTTTCCTGGGGGTTTTCATCTGGGCGCATGAAAACAGGTACACCGCCACGTGTTGACGGCAGATCTTTAGATTATAGCAAAATGTTAGAACAGCCAGGCGACCCTAAGCCCGCTAAGTTTTCTTACCTCAACAGCACAAGTCCGCTGCAACAGCAGCGATCATGCCACATGACCTATACAAGCCCTTTGGTGCACGATTTGCTTCGCGAAGGTTTCGACCGATCGCCGATGTTTAACGGCCGCATCAAAAGCATTGGCCCACGATATTGTCCCTCTGTTGAAGACAAAATCAACCGCTTTGCAGACAAGGATCGACATCAGATCTTTGTTGAACCCGAAGGCTGGGATACAGTTGAAGTCTATGTTAATGGCTTTTCTACCTCCTTGCCCGAAGAAGTGCAGTTTAAGGCACTTAAAGCCGTGTCGGGCTTTGAAAACGTCAAGTTTTTTAGACCAGGCTATGCTATTGAGTATGATTATTTTCCACCGACCCAATTAAAACACAGCTTAGAGACCAAACTCGTTGACGGTCTTTTCTTTGCGGGACAAATTAATGGCACCACGGGCTATGAAGAAGCGGCTTCTCAAGGACTTATGGCAGGAATAAATGCGCATCAATCTGTTCATCAGTTAGCACCGTTTACCCTATCTCGGGATGAGGCCTATATCGGTGTACTTATTGATGATTTAATTACCAAAGGCACAGAGGAGCCCTACAGAATGTTTACCTCAAGGGCGGAATACCGAACCTTACTACGGCAGGACAATGCGGACACACGCCTTACTCCTAAAGCGCATGCACTTGGCTTAGCTTCTGATGAGCGTTTGCGCCAAATGGAAGCACAATCAGCCAAAGCCAAAACCATTTTGTCGTTCTTTGAAAAATCGAGCGTAGGTCCTGATACAATCAATCCCATTCTAGAGGATAAAGACTCTACGCCAGTGCGCCAATCGTTAAAAATGAATAAGGTGCTGTCAAGACCAAACATCACGATGGATGACTTTATGCGGCTTCCTGAAGTTTCTGCCTTTGTCGCAGAAGCGCAGGCCGACCAATCCGTTTTAGAACAAGTAGAAATTCAGATAAAATATGCGGGTTATATAGAGAAAGAAAAAACGCAGGCAGACAAACTCAGCCAGCTTGAACACCTGCCGATACCACCGTCTTTTGATTACCACAAAGTAAAATCGCTTTCGTTTGAGGCGCGCCAAAAACTATCTGAAATAAAACCCATTTCCATTGCTCAAGCATCACGCATAAGCGGAGTTTCACCAAGTGATATTTCAGTCTTGCTAGTGTATATGGGCCGTTAATTGTTCCACGTGAAACCTTTTGAAGTTATTGACTTTTTGGTAAGCAAAAAAACGTTTCGGGTGGTTTACGACCCCAAGCGAAAGGCCCTTAAAACTGACGTCCAACTGTCGCAAAAAGAACTTGCTGCATATTATCCAAAGGACAGCTATGCATCACACAAAAGCAAGAGCACAGATTTTTTGTCCCAAGTCTATTTGTGGGTTAAGAACCAAAACAACAAAACCAAATTGCGCTGGATTGGTCGGCGAGTAGCCAAAGGAAAGCTGCTGGACTATGGTGCAGGCAACGGCTCTTTTGCAGCAGCAGCGCAAAAGAGAGGATGGTCTGTTGATGTTTACGAACCAGCGACAACAACCGCAGAAACCTTAGCAGAAAATAAGCTCAACACCATAACGACTTTGCCCGCAACCAGCACCTATGATGTTATCACACTATGGCATGTGTTTGAGCATTTGCCAAAGCCCGAACATGCGCTCCTCACATTTTTTAACGCCTTAAAGCCCGGCGGAACACTCGTGTTGGCTGTACCCAACACAGACGCTTGGGACGCCAAACATTATGGCCCTTTTTGGGCAGCCTTTGATGTCCCACGTCACTTATGGCATTACAACAAGGAAAGCATTTTGCACCTAACAAAGCAGGCGGGTTTTTTGCCCATTCAAATAATGAATATGTTTTGGGATGTCTATTATATTGCACTGCTTTCGGAAAAACACAGCAATTCATTTGCTCCTTGGATAAAAGCTATTTTTAAAGGAACCTATTCTAATCTTGTAGGCTGGAACAAAAAAAACAGCTCAGCACTCACTTTTTTTCTTCAAAAGCCAAAATAAGCCTCGCTAAGCCCACTTTTTTATCGACGCAACGTTTGGTGCCGTCGAACAAAAGTCTTATGGTTTAAAGCCTCGTAAAAAACACCAGCAGCATAAGCCAAAACAATAAACAAACAAAAAACAATAATAAAAACCTATTCTGTTTTTTGATGTAGTAAACGCGTAAGACTAAAAGCAAGCGCACTAAACACCATTTGCGCATTTCCGTTCCGCACTAAATGATAGTGGCTTTTTTCAAGCGCATCAATAATCGAAATGATATTGCTACCATGAATAAAAGGCGCAAACTTTTGGAGCTGAAATTCTGAACTTGGAACATAAGTTACCAATGAACCGAGCTGATAATGCTCCATAAGGGCAGCCCGAAAAAAAGCAATAGCAAAGTCAAGAAACTGTTTTTGGGTTTCTACACCTTTGCTAGCAAGTTCTTGACTCCAGCTAGTTAGGTCAAGCACCACCGACTTATTTCCCTTAGCCTTAAACGCCATACGCACCCAAGCCACAAACCACGTCTCATAGTTTGCCAATTCATCTTGTTGCTTTAGCCGTGTAAACGCCAGCCCAATGCTGCCGTTTGCTTGGTTTGCCAAAGCCTGCGCTTGAACCCCCGAAGCTCCTTTGTCGATTAGTGTTGCACCAATCAGTTCTTTAGCAATTGGCGATAGCGAAGTAAGTTGACAACGAGAGCGTATGGTACTTAACAATTGATTCTCATCTGGACAGAGCAATAGTAAAAGGGTTTTTTCGGGCGGCTCCTCAATGCTTTTAAGCAGTTTGTTTGCAGCGGCAGCATTCATTTTCTCAGCGTGCCAGATAATGACACACTTCCAGCCACCTTCAAAAGACTTTAAATGAACCTTCTTGATTATTGCAAGCGCATCGGTCACATTAATTACCCCTTGTTTGTTTTCGGTTCCCAAATGTTTGGCCCAATCATAAAGCGATCCATAGGGATTTTCACGAACAAAATCGCGCCAGGGTGCCATAAACTCTTCAGCCGTAGGCTTAGAGGCAACCTCTTGCGTTGTTGATGTAGGAAAAACAAAATGAATGTCGGGATGAACGAGTTTTTCGGCTTTTATCCAGCCAGCATGCCGGCTGTCGTATTGCCCACAAACAACTGTGTTGGCATACGCCAAAGCCACAGGAAGAAGCCCATGACCGTCCTTACCCTCAATAAGTTGTGCGTGAGGAATCCGTCCACGCTTAATGGTTTCAAGCAGTTCTTTTTTTTGTTTTTCTTGCCCGATAAGCTCGTCAAAACGCATGCCTAAATATACGAACTGTAATCGTACAAAAAAGCACTTGCTATCCTCTATTGATGTTGTATTTTTGCCAAACGAATAATAAATTATGAACACTCTCGACACCCTTTCTTTTCGTGGTGAACGCGCCCTAATTCGCGTTGACTTTAACGTACCTCTTGATGACAACGGCAAGGTAACCGATGCAACCCGCATTGTGGCTGCACTACCAACCATCAAACACATTCTTAACGCAGGTGGCAGTTGTGTCCTGATGTCTCATCTTGGTCGTCCAAAAGGGGAAGATTCAAAACTAAGCCTGGTACAAATCGTTCCTGAATTAGAAAAACATTTGGGGCAAAAGGTAATATTTTGTCCAACGACGGTTGGCGCAGAAGCCGAAAAAGAAGCGAATGCGTTAAAAGAAGGAGCGGTTTTGTTGCTTGAAAACTTACGCTATCACGAAGAAGAAACCGATGGAGACGAAGTTTTTTCTGCAGCACTTGCCAAACTAGGAACCGTCTATGTTAATGATGCTTTTGGCACGGCACATAGAGCCCATGCGTCCACAACGATCGTTGCCCCTTATTTTGGGAAAAAGAAGTGCTTTGGTCATTTACTAGCTGCAGAAATTAAAGCCATTGACAAAGTGATGTCTTCAGGCGAAAAGCCTGTTTTGGCGATTATTGGCGGAGCAAAAGTATCTTCTAAGATTACCATTATTGAAAATATTTTACCCAAAATAGACCACTTAATTATTGGCGGCGGCATGGCGTTTACGTTCATCAAGGCACAGGGCGGCGCCATTGGCAAATCTATTTGTGAGGATGATAAAATGGACTTAGCCTTGTCTATTTTGGAACAAGCCAAAAAGCTAGGCGTGCAGGTGCATTTGCCTGTCGATGTACGTGCTGCGCAACAGTTTTCAAATGAAGCACCACAACAAATTTTCCCCATTGATCAAATACCAGATGACTGGGAAGGAATGGATGCAGGTCCAGCATCAGAGAAAAAGTTTGACGCCGTTGTAAAGCAATCAAAAACGATATTATGGAACGGCCCGCTGGGCGTTTTTGAGTTTTCCAATTTTGCTGCTGGGACCAAAAGCTTAGGCAATAGTGTAGTCGAACAAACAGCAGCCGGTGCTTTTTCACTTGTTGTCGGCGGAGATTCGGTAGCAGC
>JAURDG010000072.1 GCA_030828025.1 Flavobacteriaceae bacterium
TCTTTACTTCAGTTCAGGTATTACAAGGAATTGGGAGAAAAAACAATTGAACAAGTTCCAAAGCCTAAACTATCATGGCAGATCAACAACGAGACCAACAGTATAAATACGATTGTAAAACACCTTAGCGGCAATATGGTATCTAGGTGGACGGATTTTTTACATTCGGATGGTGAAAAAGAATCTAGAAACAGAGACGAAGAATTCGAAGATACCATAAAGTCCAAAGAAGAATTAATGAAAATTTGGGAAAAAGGATGGAGGGTTTTGTTTGATGCCATTGAAGAACTAACCGATGAAGATTTATCTAAAATATGTTATATAAGAAATGAAGGGCATACTGTAACTGAATGTATTAATAGACAATTGTGTCATTATTCCTATCACGTAGGACAGCTAGTCATGATTGGTAAAATTATTTGTGGCGATAAGTGGAAAACACTATCAATTCCTAAAGGGGAAAGTCAATCATTCAACCTAAAGAAGTTCTCCATGGAAAAAGAAAAGAGGCTTTTTTAATACGATAGGCGGGTCTGTTTATTTCAATTGAATATCATTCATTATTTGTGACTTAAAGAACGCAGCACATAGATAGCCAAAAAATTTAAGTCACTATATTTGACCAAAGCATAGCAACATGAAATACTCAATAACCGCATTTTTGCTTCTTGTCTTTACCTGTGAAAAAACAGATGTAGAGATGGTCCAACCCATAGAAGGGCAATGGCTTTTAGAGGATGTTAGTTGTTTCTGTTTTTTTGAGAAAGATTCGTTTAAAGACAGCCAGCTATGGTTTTTCCCCACCACAGCTCAATTGGTCAGCAAGGGAATAGAAGGGAAGTCATTTTCTATATCGGCCTTGAATACACCTGAGGCATATATGCTTGTAGATAACGTTCTACACATCGGCTCAAAACGATATATGCTAGCGCACGAGGGGGATAGGATGACTCTTAGCTATATAGACAATCCTAAAATAGCAGATGATGAAATCACGTTTTATTATCGAAAAGGCACCGCACCCAATGATTGTCTTGCCCCTGAAAACATGCTTCAAGAGGTGGCATGCACCAAACAGTATGACCCCGTATGCGGCTGTGATGGCATCACTTATTCCAACAGCTGTGTCGCCACCTACTACGGCGGTGTTCGCGCCTACAGCAAGGGCGCTTGTGGTAAATAGTGTACCTAAGAGGGTTTGGTGCACTAAAAAAAACAGCTATTCTTGTATTTATTGTACGGTAAACGGGATGTCAAAACGGACATTTCCCCATCCCATATGAATTTTTGGCCGCCCACCTTGGTCTGAAAAGGCAAAAGAAAACGCCTCTAAAGACTCCTCGTCATGTGCACGTGGAACATTGACCCGCAAGACGTCATTTTTTGAGTTGTACGCATAAGCACCCCAAACATTGGTATCGCTATTGAGGATAAATGTTACCGATTTTTCACCTACAATCGTAAAAATAGAATATGTTCCTGCTGGCACGGTTTTGCCATCTATTTGGATGGCTGAAAACAGGCGAATTTCCGTAGCTTCATTAGCTCCAGTTCTCCAGACTTTATCTTGTGGGACAATATCCTCAAAAGAACGTCCTTTTAATTGAGGTCTGCTGTAGGTAATAACAGCAACTTTGTCGGTTATTCGGTTACTAACAGGATATTTAGCCTGATCCATTGGGCTTTTGTCTAGACCACTAAATTTTTGTGCATATCCAAATGCACCAACAACAAGAAAGAATAATACTAGTTTTTTCATGAAAAAAAGATTTAAGTTGATTACCAAGATACGCATTATTTTACACCTGTAAGTATGAGTGTGCCTCCCCAGTCATTTATAGCATCTACACGCCAGTGTTGCACACACTTAAACCCCGCGTAGTTAAAAAAAGAGACCCACTCATCTTCATTAAAGAGCTGCATTAGGGAAATACCGCAGTCTTCAGGCCAGCTATGCGAACTCGGGTTTTCTTTATAAAAATCCAACCCGACAATAAGCCGCCCATTTTCGTTAAGCCAGTTTTGACATACATTGTTTATAAATGATTTTGGATCGTTTAAGTAATAGATAACCTCCATCGAAAGGACGATATCGACTTTTTTTTGCGGAGTCCAACTTTCTAAATCCACTTTCAGGTAAGTACCTTCAGGGTCTATGTCAGTTGCTTTTTCAATCATTTTTGGCGCACCATCCAGACCAATGGCGGTCACGCATCCAGGCAATGTTTTTACCTTGCGAACAACCCAACCATTTCCACAGCCTGCATCAATAAAGCTATAGTTGCTTCTGCCTTTTAGCGCAAATTTCAGCATATTGGCAACCGCCCGTTCATGGCCTTTTGCCATAGGCACATCACGACCACTTTCCGCCCATTCACTAAACACAACTGTTGGTACTCTTTTCATCGTTATCGTACTAAGCTAAAATGCCCTGTAAAGCTTCTCCCGTCTTCTAATTTTGCTCGGAACCAATAATCATCAGCTGGCAATGGATTACCATTATACATACCATCCCAACCCGCTCCATCTGCAGCAATTTGCGCCAATAGTCGCCCATGGCGATCAAAAATATAAATTGCGGAATCAGATTGAAACACATCACTCACACCAAGCAGTTGCCAGCGGTCATTTGTCCCGTCATTATTTGGTGTAAAGAAATAAGGGTAGCCAATAACCGAAACATCCAACTGAACAACGCCACACCCATTTTTGTCCCGGACCCTAACCGGAAAAATCCCTGGCGAAACATTTTCAAAAACGCCGTTATCTTGATATGGACCAAGATTAAACGAAAATTCATAATCCCCTATACCTAAATCGGCGGAGCTAATTTCGATTCGGTTCTTACCATTCCCCATTAGGTCAAAAACACGGACATCTTCGAAACTGAACAAAGGAATTTCAGACTCCATGACCTCAACAGTTTTGGATGTGGCACATCCACTTAACGGGTTTGAGGCGGTAACTTCATATACACCCCCTTGACTTATGTTGATGTGTTTGGTTGTTTGTGTGAGCGGCGCTCCATTGCGTTTCCAACTGTAGGTGTAGGGGTCTTTGGCGTTGGTGGTATAAATGACGTCTGACCCAAGGTTGACACAATACACCTGCTCTTGAGGCAGGTCAAAAACAGGATTTTCATACACTTGAAACACGACAGGCTCCTCTAGCATACAGTTGGGATTAGTGGAGTTATAGATTTGTGCAATGATGGTCGTGGTTTCGGTTGTGAAAGGATTAGGCAGACTACCCCCAAGATTAACTTCATTTCCAGCACTGTCTCTCGTTAGAAAGGTCAAGGTCATATTTGTCTGTCCTGCCAGCAAGTTTGCATTAAGCTGACTGGTGTCAAATATTGCTTTGCCGTCTATGACACCATCAGTATCATCACAAAGCGGCAACACATTGGCGGCACCGACTTCGGGGCTGTCGTCCACAACGAAGTCAATAAACGCTTCTTGATAACAGGGAGGTATTACGTTTGAGGGCTTGTTTTCTACCACAGCTCGGATGGTTTGTGACGGACTATTAAATACAGCAGGAAAGCTATTTGTTGCAATAAGACTGTCGCTAGTATCGTAAAAGTAAACGTTTACTTTTGAAGGGTCTTGAGCAGCAAAAAGCTGGCTTATAAGCGTACTGGTATCAAATGGATATGATCCATCTTGACTGTTTAGGTCTAATGGGTTATCTCCATCACACTGTCGAGGAATAACCACAGGACTTAGTGTGGGTAAAGGTTCTACAATTAAATTGGCGACTTGCTTGAGCCCCAAACAATTTATCTCATTTAATCCTTCAGTATCAATAGCCGCCCAAATTTCTTGACTATTTGGGGTTGTATTGATATAATCAACGCGCAGGTCGATAGGGTTGTTTTTCGTAGCAGCATCTATTTCTGACTCAAAAAACTGGATGTTAACGGCACTATTTCCAAAAACAGGATGTGCAGCAATTAGTTTTGCCTCAAGATCGGAAAACACACCTTTATCAAAAATAGCCTTTTCGGCATTTAGAGGATCGTCTCTATCAGGACAGGCATAATAATTTTCAAAAAACCCGTCATTAATGACACTTGCTCCAACATTTATGTTCAAGGTTAATGGGCTGTTTGTTGCTGGATCAGTAGTTCGTTCACAGCCATTACTATTTGTGATTTTTAGATAAATGGTTTGATTAAGTATCGGCGTAACGCCATCACTTGCAAGGTTTTTATAGGCTGTTGGGTCTGAAATTTTGCTAACCTCAGAAAGGCTTGGGTCTGTATAATAAGTGAACGACTCATTTAAATAGCCTTCAGAAAAATAGACATTATATAGCGTTAAATCATCTTGAACAATTCCATCAATGTCTGTAGCGCACTGTTCTCGCGTAAAGGAATCTTGTTTAATTTTAGGCAGTCTATTCACGATTAACCGCATGCGGTTGCCTACTTGCACACATCCAGTTGTTGTGTCCTCTACCCGGACGACAATTTCTTTACTATAGTTGTCTGCAGGCGTTGTTGTGTATGAGCGAATAGGATTAAGATTTCCTAGGGCTTTAAGCTCCGTAAGGTGATAACTAATGCTATATTTAGTAGTACTTCCTAGTATCGCTTCAATCTTAGTTGTTACAGCAGCTAAGTCAAATGTCAAAACACCATCTTCATCACTACCACTAACCAAATCATCGCAGGCGACAATATCGCCTATGGAGATTAAGGGTGGGCGACCAATGGCCAAAAGGTCAACTTGATTTACAGGACTCACACAGGATGTAACTGTGTTTGTTACTCGGTAATAAATAGTCTGTGGGTTGGTAGTATTGGTAAAGCGTTCAGGAGTAGAGATGCGCCCTGTTGAAGATTCATTCTCAGCAGCGTCTAAGGAAGTAAAAAAAGAAACTAGGTGTGTATTGGCGTCTTGTGCACCCAAAATAGATGGGTAGATGTTGGTCAAATCGAAATCTCCGCGAAGGTCATCTGCAAGAACGCCCCCATTATTATCATCAACACAAAGTTCCAAAGGACTGGTTGAAACATCATTTGCCACAGGCAATGGGTCAATAGTAATGGTAAGTGGCGCAGAAAAACAAGGAACGCCGTTTGTTGTAACCTTTGCAATGTAGGATGTGCTTTGTGTTGGCGAAACAACCAATTGACTGCTGTTCTTTGCGCCAGGAACAGGAACATAGCCGCTGCCGTTTTCGCTAAACCACTCTATTTGTGTTTGCGCTTTGTATTCAAACAACGGATACGATTGCCCCTCAGCTTTTGTTAAGCTCATGTCGTTCCACTGCATTAGATTGTCTCCATATTCAAACTGTCCATAATCCTCTCCGCCATAGTCGTTGGGCTCTCCTGCAAACCAATTTTCATAATTTAAAGGAGTTCCATCTACCCAAAACCATCCACCTGCGGGTTCACTATAACTACTCGCAGCGGGGTCTTGAAACAAGCCAAGCCAAAAAGCGATCCCATCATTGCCAGTCAACCCCATATATGCCAACCCTTGAAACACAGCGCTTTCTTCGGCTTCACTATTGATGATGTACAAGGTTGCTCCAACAATGGATTCACCCAAACTTTTTGCATCAAGCCAGGTAATCGGCGGAACACCTTCTTTGATGTTTTTTTGGGTGTAGTAGTATCCATTTTCATACGAAACAGGACCAGCCGCATTTTCGATATAAACCAAATCATTCATTCGAGCAAAATCATCGGGAGATTGTAGAATTTTGGAGGTATCTAAGGATAGGGTGATGGGCGATCCTGCACATACCGAACCTGAACCCGTTGACGCACTGATTATCGGGTCGTTGATTACGACTTTTGTTTCGCTTCTTAATTTACTTTCACACCCATTGTTGATTTGTGCCGCATAATAAAGTTTATTATGCTCTAAAAGAGTGCCATCTGTTAATGCGGCACCTCCAGCGGCATTTTCGTACCACACCACATTTGGCACATTTAAATCCGAAACCACAGCTCCTGCACAAACAATAGTTAATGGATTTAAATTAGGCTTTTCCGGTAAAGCATTAACGGTTAGCCGAATTGCTTGACTGTCGGTTGTACACTGATAGGTGTTTTTATTTACACGGGCTCTAAAATGCGCTTCATTAAGGGTAGGCGAAACGTTATCAATTGCAAACGAAAAGTCAGTACCGCTTTGTGTAGCAACACCCAAGTCAGCTGCTGATTCAAAAACTCCATCATTATCTGTGTCTACTTCCCAAAAAATATTTACACCATCAGGAGAACTTAGGGTAAAGGTAACAGCATCCCCTTCACATAAGGTCTGATTTGAAACTGATAAATCTTGGGATAGTTGAACGGCGGTATCGACCTCTTGAAAGTCAGAAACACCATTGTTGTTATTATCTGCCGGGGCTGCGGAAGCATCATATCCAGCATACACAACTCGACCGAATTCATCAGCAGAAGATATAGATGGATTTGGATCATAAATGATAGGGCTAATACCCGCCAAACCATCCGCATCTGGATCTTCAAACCCAGCCTCTGTAACATCGCCACACCCATCGCCATCACTATCCAAATCAATGTGATCGGGGATGCTGTCTGCGTTTGCACTTGTACTATCGGTATTAATCGGATAATTTTCTATATGTATCTTTGCATTAAACACTCCATTTTCATTGATGTTGTTCAGCGAATGGGTTATAGTTAGCTCGGACACATTATATCCATAAATCAGCACATTTTGCCCTAAATTTGAAGCGTAAAAAAAAGAGAGAATTGAATAGATGACACAAAAATGAAACAAAACAAAACAAAACA
>JAURDG010000136.1 GCA_030828025.1 Flavobacteriaceae bacterium
AACATACACCTATAGCCATGCGGCGCACAACAATAAAAAATTTCTTTGCGCAAAACCGCAAGCTTGAATTGGCAAACATCAGCTTTAAATTTAGAAGCATCGAGCAATTTTTGATACAGGGAGTTGCCAATCATCTGGAAATAAAAAACAACAGTTGCATTATCTTAAAAGATTATCAACTGGTTAATCTAACTTCCTTTAAAAGATCTTTTGCTTGGGTTTATTTCAAATTGGTTCTATCCACTAGAAAGAAAAACAAGCTCTTTTTAAATATTCAAGAGTTAAACCTTTATAATGAAGCCAACAAAAAATTAGTTTTAGATTGGTTGGAAAAAAAATACACATTATAAACCTGTGCAAACCAGTTAATTTTATAAATAAAAGAAATATGCCGCTTATACCTTTCTACTTCCAAAAAAAAGCGTTTAAGTTAAAATACCTGTTTTTTAGGTATATCTTAAAACCGACAAAACCCGTGAAATCTGTATATGGTGTATATCTAACGCCTGCATTAAAAGACACTACCTTTATGTACTGCTACAAAGGCACGTACGGCTTATTTTTACATGATTTTTTGAGCGATATTTCTTGCGACACCACCTTTATTGATATTGGAGCGAATCAAGGATTGTACAGTATTCTAGCTGGTAAAAACAAAAGCATAAAAAAAATAATCGCATTTGAACCATCAAAAAAAACAGCTCAATTATTGCGTAATAACATTGCGGTTAATGAAATTAAAAACTGTACTGTTGTTGAAAAAGGTGTTTCTAGCAAATCAGGTTTTTTAAACCTACACGTTACCGATGGTCATTCAGGAAAAAATAATTTTCGAACAACTGAGGAAAATCATAGCAATTCAGCTGAATTGGTAGAAACAGTCAATCACCAAGAAATAGAAAAACTAACCAAAGAAGATACAAATTATGTCATAAAAATAGACGTTGAAGGACATGAAGAAGTCGTCATTGACGAACTCACCAAGTGTTCGTTTATACACCGTGTTTCTGCTATTTTTTGTGAAATTGATACCGACTGGGTTGACGTAAATAAAATAAAGCAAAAGCTTTCTGATGTTGGTTTTTCCACTTTTCAAAAAATAGGAAAAGGGGATTTGCATTATGACTTATTGATTCTTAAGGATTAAATCAAAATGGCCATTCAATCCGACATTCAGTTTTTTTGTAGCGCACTTGCGCAAGGAAAATCACTCCTCTACCCTGCCGATACCATTTGGGGACTGGGCTGTGATGCCACCAACCAAGAGGCGGTAAATGCCCTTTTTGCACTTAAAAAGCGACCTCTAGAAAAACCGCTAATTGCCCTCGTGGAATCTGTAGAAATGTTGTCAAAATATGTGGAAAATCTTCCTGAAAACATCGAAGAATTACTGAAAAGTGACCAACCCACTACACTCGTATATCCACAAGGGAAAGGGCTTGCCAACGGCGTTATCAGTCAAAACGGAAGTGTAGCTTTAAGAATTCCCAAACCCTGTTTTGTGCTAGATTTAATTTCAGCTTTTGGGAAACCACTTGTAAGTACCTCGGCAAACCTTAGCGGAGAGCCCATTCCAGCTACCTACAGCGAAATAGACCCTTATGTTTTGGCACAAGTGGATGAAATAGTACCTTTGGAAAAAGACAGAATAGCAAGTATTCCCTCTAGAGTATTACTCCTTAATCCCGACGGAACCGTGAAGCCATTGCGATGAACATCAACGAAAAGCGTATCGAAGAAGCACTTGCCCATGAGGTGTTCGGCTATATCCAAAAAGCGGCGGATGCTTTGGCGGTAGATGCCTATGTGATTGGCGGTTTTGTGCGGGATATTTTTTTGAATCGGGGGCTTGGAACTGATATCGATATTGTCGCTGTGGGAAGCGGCATTGACTTAGCTAATAAAGTAGCTGAATTGCTGCCGGGTAAAAATCAGATTCAAGTTTTTAAAACCTATGGCACGGCCATGATAAAATGGGAAGGGGTACAGCTTGAATTTGTCGGTGCTAGAAAAGAAAGCTACAGCAAGGAAAGCAGAAATCCACAAGTTGAAAATGGCACACTTGAGGACGACCAAAACAGACGAGATTTTACCATCAATGCACTTGCGCTATCTCTTAACACCAACGGTTTTGGTATGTTGCTCGATCCATTTAATGGCATTCAAGATTTAAACGACGGCATTATACGTACTCCTTTAGATCCGGATATTACGTACAGCGATGATCCATTGCGCATGTTGCGCGCCATTCGTTTTGCCACCCAGCTTGGCTTTACAATCGAAGAAAAATCGCTTGCATCTATTAAGAAAAATAAGGCGCGCATCGACATTTTATCAAAAGAGCGTATGGTCGAGGAAATTCATAAAATGATGCGCTGCCCTAAGCCTTCTATTGGTTTTTTGATGCTGGATAAAATGGGATTGCTGGATTATATTTTACCGGAACTTACTGCGCTAAAAGGAATTGAGGAAGTGGAAGGGCAAAGTCACAAGGATAATTTTTACCACACCTTTGAGGTTGTGGATAATATCAGCACCTATACTGACAATCTTTGGTTGCGATGGGCAGCTTTGTTACACGACATTGGAAAAGCACCAACCAAAAAATTCGACAAAAAAATTGGTTGGACCTTCCATGCGCACGAGTTTGTTGGTGCCAAAATGGTTTATAAGCTGTTCAAGCGTATGCACATGCCGCTAAACGAAAAGATGAAATATGTGCAGAAACTTGTTTACATGAGTTCAAGGCCAATCGTTATTGCTGAAGATCAGGTTACGGATGCTGCAGTGCGCCGCCTTATTTTTGATGCCGGCGATATGCTGGAAGACTTGTTAACGCTTTGTAAAGCGGATATCACGACAAAAAATCCAAAACGCTACAAACGCTACCACAAAAACTTCGAAATTGTCAAACAAAAAGTGGAAGAAGTTGAAGCACGTGATCATATTCGGAACTTTCAACCACCTGTGACAGGAGAAGAAATCATGCGTATTTTTGCACTCAAACCCTGTCGAGAAGTGGGGCAAATAAAAGAGGCCATCAAAGAAGCCATTTTAGAAGGTAAAATACCTAACGAGTACGATGCTGCCTACGCATTTATGTTAACCGCTGCCAAGTCGATTGGATTAGTACCATCAAAACCATGAACAAACAACTGCAACGCTGGACACGAATTTCGCTTTACTTGATATTTCTGGTAATCGCGGCTGGCGCTACTGTTCGTATGACGGGAAGTGGTATGGGATGTCCAGATTGGCCCAAATGTTTTGGATACTATATCCCGCCAACCAATGCCGAACAACTTAGCTGGAAGCCCAAAACAGACTACAAAAAGGGAAATGTAATCATTGACCATGACCGACTATTGGTGGCTGCTACTTCATTCACTTCAGCAGACACATTTAAGCCCGACTTGTGGGAACCCTACACCAAGCACGATTACGCAGTTTTTAATGCCACGCATACATGGATTGAGTTTATCAACAGATTGTTGGGCGCTTTATCGGGCTTGGCGGTGCTGATCTTGTTTTTCTTTAGTCTTAAATGGATACGTAAAAAGCCTATAATTTTCATCTTTTCACTTTTAACCTTATTGGGTATTTTGTTTCAGGCGTGGCTGGGAAAAACTGTAGTCGATTCTAACCTACTTCCGCTAAAAATTTCCATGCACATGGCAATGGCATTATTGCTTGTTGGTTTTTTGCTGGTGGTGCGTGTTGCTTCCAAGTCATTTGGATTGAAAAAGTATCCGTCTAGAAAAGTACGTCGGTTGTTGTACCTAGCATTTGGGCTGACCTTGGCACAAATTATACTTGGCATTCAAGTACGTCAATTTGTGGATACTCAAGTAGATCGTTGGGGCTATGCGTTGCCACAATTTTGGTTGGCTGCTCCAGAGTTAAATTTTTACATCCACAGAAGTTTGTCGCTATTGGTCGTAGTGATAAATGTGTGGTTATATATTTTGGTGGTTCGCAATAAATTAGAGCGCATTTTTATCCACCGTACTTTGTGGCTTATCATTGGAGAAATCCTTTTGGGAATCACTATGTTCTATTTTGCATTTCCTTTTGGTACACAGCCACTTCATCTTTTATTGGCAACGCTGCTTTTTGGCGTGCAATTATATTGGATTTTACGCATACATTTTAACCGTTATGATTTATCACTTTAGAATAATTTTAGATACCACAGAAGACGTATTTCGAGACATCGCATTAGAGGAAAATGCCAGTTTCGAAGAT
>JAURDG010000011.1 GCA_030828025.1 Flavobacteriaceae bacterium
ATCGACCAAGACAAAAAAATCAATTTTGATTATTTCTTTGTCCGCAAAGTCATGTTTATGAAATATGCGCAAGCATTTGTGGTAATGCCTGGCGGATATGGAACACTAGATGAATTGTTTGAAGCCTTGACACTCATCCAAACAGCCAAAATCAAAAAGTTTCCTATCGTTTTGTACGGTTCACACTTTTGGTCTGGACTCTTGGATTGGATTAAATCTACGCTCTTGCATGAATTCAAAAACATTGGCCCAGATGATTTAGACCTTGTAAAAGTTGTTGATAGCGTTGATGATGCGGTGGCTCATGTGCTTCAATTTCACCAAAAGGACAATTTTTCTCCAAATTTTTAATGACACCAACTATTCGATTCCTTTTTTTTGTTTTTTGTTGGTGTGCGGTGGCAGCACAGCAAAATAAACTTGCCCTTGATGTTTTATGGGACGGCACCGACAATCCACTCGAAATTCAGCAAAAAATCACCTGGCACAATACTTCGAACAAAGACGTCTCTTCTGTCTTTTTGTTGGACTGGAATCATGCCTACTCAGATGCGGCTTCGCCCTTGGGAAAATATCTCGCCAATAATTTTGATTATAAGCTCATTCGAGCCACTCAAAAAAAACGTGGATTCACGACCATCAACACCATCACCAATTCACAAGGAACATTGAATTGGAAAAGACGTGATGGTCAACTGGATATAATAGAGGTTATGCTCTTGCAACCCATAGCTCCAAACCAACGTGTATCGTTTAAAATTGACTACACAGTAAAGCTACCTGAATTGGGGTTATTCAGTGTAGGAATAAGTGATAAAAATGAAATTTATAGCAATTATTGGCATCTACAACTAGCTCCGTTAGACAAAGAAGGGGGTTGGACCCTTGAAAGCAACTTGGGCGTAAACCAACAAAAAACGGCACAAGCTAATGTTACTTATTCGTTTCGTCTTCCAAAAAATGTAACACAAATACTGCCCAGCGACCAGACCAACACCGCCACCAACAAACTCATGCTCACTAAGAGCAATGCATATAGACGCATTACCTTTGGTCAAACGACCTTAATTACGGACATGCTGCCCGAAAAAAATGTGCGCTTACTTGACACAAATGCAATAGACAATCTTGCCAAATTTGTATTGACGCATATTCCGCAAGCAGAAAACAAATTAATAACGGCCTTCCAACATGACTACAACCAAAATAAAGTACTTGGATTAGGGATTTACCCCGATTTCTTGAACATATTTTCAAAAGAACAACAGCTCGAACTTGCGTTATTAAAAACAATCTTAACATCAGTTGTGGATGATGTTTTTGGCTGTCAAGAAGATGAATCAAACTGGTTGCTGCAAGGCATTACACATTATTTATGGCAGCAATATGTATCAGAGACTTATCCAAATTTGCGCATGACAGGCACTTTAGGCGATTGGCCGATGATGAAAAATTATCATTTTACCAGAGCACCATTTTTTAGAAGTTGGGAGCTAGCAACAAATGTGTCAGCCAGCAAGAATAGAGGACAAGCATTGACAACTGCGCCAGAAGAATTAACCCAATACAACCTTAAAATTGCCAATCCAAGTCGAGCTGGATTGGCACTTTTATTTTTGGATGCGTATTTAAAAGATGCTGTTTTAATTACGGCCATTAAAAACCTTAGCCCAACAAACCGACTAGATATTACGCTTAAAAATTCAATAAAACGCCATACAAATAAACCTGTAGATTGGTTTTTTGAGCAGTATGTGCATCAAGAAAACAACCAGGATATTTCGTTAAAAGGGCAAAAAATAAGCCCTGAAAACTATCAAGTAACTATTTCCGCTACGAATGTAAACCATCCAATTCCTATCGAAACCACATCCACAACAGGTAGCCTAACACCATCCTGGATTAACGAAAACCAATTGCCGTATAGTGCTACATATAACAGCAACGAAATTTCATCGCTAGTGATCAACAAAAATCACCTTGTTCCGGAGTTGCGCTACAGCAACAATAGCTATCATTTAAAACGAGGTTTGACCAGTGAGAAATTGCGTGTTCGATTCTTCCAAGACATTCCAAAAAGTGGTACCGAAGTTGTCCTGCTTACTCCAGAGGTTGGCTATAATTTTTACGATGGTTTTTTAAGTGGTATCACCTTTGGAAATAGTTCAGCACTAAGCAATTCCTTTCGTTATAAATTGAGCCCGATGTATGGGGCAAAAAGTGAAAAAATAAACGGAATGGGTTATTTTATGGGGAGTTTTTATCACCAAAATAGAAGTCATTACTTAACTCGAGTAACCTTATTCGGCACTTCTTTTCACTATGCGCCAGAACAAAGGTACAGTGCTTTTGCACCAGCTGCACAGTTGTATTTTAGACCTGATGGAATTCAAAGTAACAACCGTTCCTACTTGCTCTTTAAACATGTTTCGATTCATTTAGAAAATTTACCCGAAACTGATGCGCGAAAAAATTATGGAGTTAACCTGCTGTCGTTTAACGCAACTCGCGGAAATGCCTTAGAAAACGTATCCTATAAAATGGATTTTCAGCATGCTAAATTGTTTAAACGAGGAAGCGCAGAAGCCCAATTTACCAAATACTATTTGCCAAACAGACGCATAAATTTCCGCTTATTTATGGGTAGTTTTTTGGATAATAAAACAACTGACGACTATTTTGATTTCTCACTTTCTAGAGTAAATGACTATTTATTTCAATATGATTTATATGGTCGGTCTGAAAGTGAAGGGTTTTACAGTCAACAATACATAAAAGCGGATGGCGGTTTGCGTACTATTGGGACTGTAAAACGTGTGAATCAATGGCTGGTTACGGCACAGCTTACGACTACGCTGTGGCGTTGGGTTGAAGGCTATACTGAAGTTGGGTGGTACAAAAACAAAGGCGCAAATACGGCTTCTCATTGGGGAGCCGGTATTTCATTCAATCTCATCCCTGATTTTTTTGAAATTCACTTCCCAATAGCGGATACTACGGGTGCGTTAATCAGTAAAAACGCTTACGCACGTCAAATTCGTTTTCAACTTTCCTTACGCCCAGCATCCTTGGCTCAGCTTTTTTCAAGGAGTTGGTTTTAGCTAAAGCGTATCGGTTAGTTTTTTCGTAAATTTGCAGTCTGCTATGAAGACGGTAAATCTTGCATCATCGACAGGAACGTTTGAGGATTTCAAAAAGGATATCCTAAACGACTACTACATTGCATCGCTAAGCCGACAAATTAGCTTACTCGGAAGGAAAGAAGTCCTTTCGGGAAAAGGAAAATTTGGCATTTTCGGCGATGGCAAGGAGTTGGCGCAAATAGCCATGGCCAAGTTTTTCCAACAAGGCGATTTTAGATCTGGTTATTATCGGGATCAAAGTTTTATGATGGCCATAGGCGCACTCGAACCAAAACATCTTTTTGCTAGTATTTATGGCCATGCGGATCCCGTTGCCGAACCCATGTCTTCTGGGCGACAAATGATAGGTCATTTCAACACAGACACCCTAGATGCTGAAGGAAATTTACTTCCACTTGTTGAGCGAAAAAACGCATTCTCTGACGTTTCATGTACCGCTGCGCAAATGCCTCGTCTTGTGGGCTTGGCACACGCTTCAAAATTATTCCGTACTGTACCTGAAATGAAAGACGAAAATCTTTCAAATAACGGAAATGAAATTGCCTGGGGAACTATTGGCAATGCGAGTACCAGCGAAGGCTTGTTTTTTGAGGCACTAAATGCAGCTGGTGTACTTCAAATCCCATTGATTATCAGTGTTTGGGACGATGGTTATGGCATTTCCGTGGATAATTCCTTGCAAACGGTCAAAGAAAGTATTTCTAAAGCCATGGCGGGAATGCAACGTGAAGCAGATCTTGCCGGAATCGAGATTGTTGAAGTTGCGGGATGGGATTATCCCGCACTTGTACAGGCTTATGCAACAGCCAGTCAACTTGCTCGAGAACAACATATTCCTGTTTTGGTTCATGTAACAGCACTTACACAGCCGCAAGGGCATTCCACTTCTGGTTCGCATGAACGCTATAAATCCGATGAGCGATTGGCATGGGAACAAGAATATGATTGTAACAAAAAGTTCAACGAATGGATTGTTGCTAAAAATATTGCCAGCAAGCAAGAGCTTGAGGCACTCGACCAAAAAGCCATTGAGCAAGCTGCTACAGCTAGAAAAACAGCATGGGAGGCTTACTTAAAACCCATTAAAAAAGAACAACAAGAAGCCCTCGCCTTAGTTGAAAACCTTACACAAGAGTACGCCGATTCTTCTGTGCTTGCACCCTTCATAAAAGCATTATCAAAAAACAGTATTTCGTTTAGAAAGTCCATCTATTCGGCCGTTCGTGAAGCCCTTTGGGTAACCAGAACTCAACCATCAGTATCACGTGATGCCTTACATGAATGGTGGGAAAACAAACAAAAAAAAACACAAAAGCTATACAGTGATAAGTTGTATAACGAATTCAAGACCTCATCACGAAATATCGGCTCTGTCCCTGTAAAATATGCACCAGATGCGCCAATGGTTGACGGAAGGGTGCTGCTCCGAGATAACTTTCAGGCATTGTTAGAGCGTTACCCAAAAGTCCTCATATTTGGTGAGGATAGCGGTAAAATTGGCGATGTAAACCAAGGGCTTGAAAGTTTGCAAGCGCAATTTGGCACAAGCCGTGTTGCCGATAGAGGTATTCGTGAGGCCACTATTGTCGGTGAAGGAATCGGCATGGCATTTAGAGGGCTTCGTCCTATTGCAGAAATTCAATACTTGGACTATGTCTTGTATGCACTGCAAATTATGAGTGACGACCTTGCGTCCCTTCACTACCGCACAAGAGGCAAACAACAGGCACCATTGATTATCCGTACACGCGGACATCGTTTGGAAGGTATTTGGCATTCTGGGTCGCCAATGGGTGGGCTAACGAGTTTGTTGCGTGGTATGTTTATTCTTGTTCCAAGAAACCTAACCCAAGCTGCGGGCATGTACAACACCTTGCTGCAAGGGCAAGATCCTGCCTTGGTCATTGAGCCATTAAATGGATATCGATTAAAAGAAAAATTACCTGAAAATCTAGGGTCGTTTACTGTGCCTATTGGCGTAGCCGAACAATTAAACACGGGAAAAGACATTACCGTTGTGTCCTACGGATCAACCTTACGATTGGTGCAAGAGGCTATGGTTAAGCTAGCGCAAATGGACATTTATGCAGAACTCATCGACATACAATCCTTGATACCATTTGACACAACAGGAGTAATTGGCGGAAGTGTGGCAAAAACCAACAGATTAATCATTGTGGATGAAGACGTTCCTGGTGGTGGAAGTGCCTACATACTGAGCCAGCTTTTGGAACAGCAAGACATGTACAAACACCTCGACAGCGAACCCAAGTTACTTACTGCCAAGGAGCATCGTCCTGCGTACGGCACCGATGGCGACTATTTCTCAAAGCCTTCAACAGAAGATATTGTTGAGGCCATTTACACCATCATGCACGAGGCAAAACCCAACCAATATCCTGCCCTCTAGCAGATTTTACTCAACAGTTCTTTTAGTGCTTCGCCTTCGCTGACAGGAACAGCATCTACGCCTTTGGCGGCTAAATCAGCTTTTTTGATTGTGGTCAGAATAGGCACTATGGTTTTTAGTGGATACCGCCTTGCTGCTTGCTCAATTTCGCCGACAAAATATGGATGAATACCTAAAGCTTTTGCTACGGCATCTGGACTTTTTGATGGCAAACCATGATAAGTAAGCAACTGAATAAAAAACTTGAACAAGCTGTTTATCGTCCCCAACAAGGGATGTTGTTTTGGATGCAGTCCAAAATAATGGACAATCGTATAAGCTTGAGTCGTATTTCCAGCACCAAGTGCTTTGCGCAACTCAAAATTATTAAACTCTTTGCTGATGCCTACGTGCATTTCGACGTGGTCTGCGTTAATTTTTTCACCAGCTTCAACAACAAGGCATAACTTAGACAATTGGTTGCTTAAAGCACCCAAATCAGCACCCACACTCTCTGCCAACAACATAGAGGCGTTGTACTCAATGGATCGTCCAAGGGTGGCGACACGTTGATCAATCCAAGCGGGAAGTTTGTTGTCGTACATCTTCATGCTCTCAAAAACTACGCCTGACTTAAGTAAGGCTTTGTATATTTTTTTGCGCTTATCAAGTGTTTTATACTTGTAGCAGAAGACCAATACCGTTGTTGGTTGTGGTTGAAGAACATAAGACAATAGTTGTTCTAGTGTACGGCTTAGTTCCTGTGCCTCGCGGACAACCACCAATTGATGTTCTGCCATCATGGGAAATCGTTTACAACAAGAAATGATTTCATCAATCGAAGTATCCTTACCGTAGAGTATTGTCTGATTAAAGTCACGTTGTTCTTCAGGCAAAACGGTTTCGATGAGCAATTCGCTAAGTTCAGCAATAAAAAAGGGCTCCTCACCCATCAAAAAGTAAATGGGCGAAAAATTTCGCGTAGCAATAGAAGACTTAATGGCAGCAAATGTGTCCAATGAAAAATAATTTAGCACTTTTGTGGTTATGCAATCATTAGCATTTCCACAATATCGCTTTAAAACCAAAAGTAACGAAAACAAACGCTTTATCTTTGACCCAATTCGAAAAAAGTTTGTGGTGCTTACAGCCGAGGAATGGGTTCGGCAGCATGTGCTTCAGGATTTAATCACAAAAGGCATTAGCACATCTAGAATAAGTGTGGAAAAGCAGTTTGATGTTATGGGACAGCAAAAAAGGTTTGATGTTGTTGTTGCGGGTGGCAACGCTTCCATTGCTTTGTTGATTGAATGCAAAGCACCTGAGGTTACGCTTAGTCAGCAAACTTTTGACCAAATTGCCCGTTATCAGTTGGCGCTTAAAGCGAATTTTTTAATGCTGACCAATGGATTGCATCATATATATTGCCAGATTGACCATGAAAATGGCAAATACCATTTTATTACTGAATTTCCCACTAACGAGCTACAACTGTGAGTTTTGCCATTGCCATATTGAATTATAATGGAGCCGAACTACTCGAACGCTTTTTACCAAGCGTGTTAGCCTATTCGGGTGAAGCCAAAATTTATGTGATTGATAATGGCTCTACGGATGCATCAAAACAGTTACTTGCCGAAAAATTTTCTAGCGTTAACCTTATTGCTTTACAACAAAACTTGGGCTATGCAGGAGGCTACAATGCAGGCATGAAGCAAATTGACGAATCTATTGTTTGTTTGCTTAACTCGGATGTTGCGGTGTCAGAAAATTGGACAACGCCCATTATTGGATTTTTTAGAGCGCATGCAAATGTCGCTGTGGTTCAGCCAAAAATTAAAGACCTAAACAATCCATCGTACTTTGAATATGCGGGTGCTGCCGGTGGCTATTTAGACCTAATGGGGCTACCCTATTGTCGTGGTCGGGTGGGCAAAAAATGTGCCTTGGACACAGGGCAATACGACGACAATATGGCCGTTACTTGGGCATCGGGTTCTTGCTTTTTTGTCCGAAAGTCTGCTTTTCAGTCCTTAGGCGGTTTCGATGATTCTTTTTTTATGCATTTTGAAGAGATTGATTTTTGTTTGCGTGCCAAAAATGAAGGTCATGAAGTGTGGTATGTAGGCGAAAGTGAAGTGTTTCACCTCGGCGCTGGGTCCTTACAAAAAGACAATCCAAAAAAACTGTTTTTTAATATTCGAAATTCCTTATTGACCTATGTCAAAAACCTCTCTTTTGCTGCGCTAATTTGGGTTTTTATGCTGCGTGCGATATTCGACACAACACTGTATTTGGTTTATCTCGTTCGGCTAAAACTAGCCCATGCAAACGCTATTGTTCAGGGACACTGTTCGTTTGTAAAGCACTTTATAGGAGCCTGGAAAAAACGAAAAGAAACATCAAACCCATTGCGGTTTTTTAGTAGTTTGCGCTAACACAAATAAACTATGGTACATTTTTTGATAAAATCACACAAGAAAACTGGGATGTCCACGTTTTTCTAGTACTTTTACTTTAATAAATTTTTTAAATATGAATAAATACCTAATCTTGTTACTGGCAATTCCAATATTGCTTAGTTCATGTGTTTCACAAAAAAAACACAGCGCCTTAGCGGCACAACATGAAGAAACCAAAGACTTACTTGGTGCTGCAACTCTTCGCCTGAATACCTGTATCGATGATAAAGCCAAAAGCGACGCGCAAGTGGCTGCCCTACGCGATCAAATTGGTTTTTTAAAGGCAAACAATCAAGAACTGATCAACAATATGGGTAATTTAACAACACTCTCACAAAAGGGTGCTGAAAACTTAGAGCGTTCACTTGAATCGTTAAAAGAAAAAGATATGCGCATCACCCGTATGCAAGATGCCGTGACCCGAAGAGACTCCGTAACGCTAGCCTTGGTAACCAGTCTTAAAGGTGCTTTGATAGATATCAATGATTCGGATATTGAAGTAAATGTGGAAAAAGGTGTGGTTTTCATCTCTATTTCTGATAAGCTGCTCTTTAGAAGTGGTAGTTATGTCGTGAGCGAACGTGCCAAGGAAGTTCTTGGAAAAGTTGCTCGTGTTATCAATGACAAAACAGATCTAGAGTTTATGGTTGAAGGACATACAGATAATGTTCCAGTAAAGAAGGACAGCGATGTACTTGTTGACAACTGGGATTTGAGTGTTAAGCGTGCAACTGCAGTTGTTCGTATTTTACAAAACGATTTTTTGGTTGACCCAGCACGTATGACTGCCGCTGGTCGTAGCTCGTATGTTCCGCTTGATGAAAACGAAACTGCCTCAGGCCGTGCACGTAACAGAAGAACACGTATCGTAGTACTTCCGAAACTCGATCAATTCTATGAATTATTGGAACAAGGAATGGAAGCAGCTTCCAAATAAACAACAGTTATAAAAAATCAAAAAGCCACCTTTTAGGTGGCTTTTTTTTTATGAAACAATTTTTAGTTTGGCAAAACGCAGTAACAGGTTTTTTTCTCCTGATTGATCAAAGCGAATCAGGGCTTTAGCATCACCATCACTCCCCTCAATTTGCAATACTGTACCAAACCCAAATCTACTGTGCGAAACACGCATATCTGGCGCAATTTCAGATAAATCCAAATGTGGCGTGGCCGTTGCTTTTGACACAGCTTTCATCCGTGCTTTTGGGGGCACGGCAAGTGTTGGTGATGGTTTCTTTTTTGGTTTTGAAAAGCGCACTCTGTTTGGATCTGGAGCATCAAAGACCGAAGTATCGATCATGGGTTTAAAACGATAATCACTTTTCACAACTTGATTATCTATACAGGACTCGTCTAGCTCTGCTAAAAACCTACTAGGTTCAGCATCGATTATTTTTCCCCAACGATAACGTGACATGGTGTACGTAAGCGTTACACGCTTTTCGGCTCGTGTAAGTGCTACATAAAACAACCGGCGTTCTTCCTCCAGTTCGGCACGGGTGTTGACACTGATCGCCGATGGAAACAAATCTTCCTCTAATCCAACAATATAAACATTAGGAAACTCTAACCCTTTAGACAAGTGTATGGTCATAAGCGAGACCGCATGTTGATCTTTCACTTCGTTATCAAAGTCTGTCGCTAAAGCAACGTCTTCTAAAAATTCGGTCAACGAACCTGTGGCATCAACCAATTCGCGTTGCCCATCCACAAAATCTTTGATACCGTTAAGCAATTCCTCAATATTTTCCACCCGAGTAATGGCTTCTGGTGTGCCTTCTTTTTTTAATTCATGTACCAAACCTACCTTTTTGGTTACCACATCAGCCATGGCAAAGGCATCTAGGTGTTGCAGTTGGACACGAAAAGACTCCATCATCGTATAAAAGTCGTGAAGTTTGGTTCGTGTGCCGGCGTTTAGATTTAGTGGTAAATCATGAACTTGAGCCAATACCTCATAAAGCGAGCGTTGATGTGCTTTGGTGGCTACAATAAGTTTATCTATAGTCGTTTGCCCAATTCCACGCATCGGGTAGTTGATGATGCGCTTAAGGCTTTCTTCATCATTAGGATTGATGAGTAGCCGTAAATAAGCCAAGACATCTTTGATTTCTTTACGCTGATAAAAAGAAACTCCGCCATATATACGGTAAGGTATGTTGCGCTTACGCAGTGCATCTTCCATGGCTCTAGACTGCGCATTGGTACGATATAAAATAGCATAATGTTCATAGCCTTGCTGGGTTTGCATCGAGCGTTCAAAAATATCACCTGCCACATACCTACCCTCTTCGCCATCTGTCGGACTTCGATGCACAATAATTTTGTGTCCTTCAGGATTTGCCGTCCAGACATTCTTCTCTAATCTATTTTGATTATGCGCAATCAAAGTATTGGCAGCTTGGACTATGGTTCCCGATGAACGGTAGTTTTGCTCCAGGCGATATACCTTGGCATCCTCATAGTCACGCTGAAAGTTTAGAATATTTTGAATATTGGCACCACGAAACGCATAAATACTTTGGGCGTCATCACCCACAACACAAACGTTTTGGTATTTATCCGCTAATGCGCGAACAATAAGGTATTGGGAGTGATTGGTATCTTGGTACTCATCCACCAAAATATAGCGAAATCGCTCTTGATACTTTGCTAATACATCAGGAAAACGATTGAGCAACTCATTGGTTTTTAGCAACAAGTCGTCAAAGTCCATGGCACCTGCTTTAAAGCATCTATCAACATATTCTTTGTAAATACTGCCCATTTCTGGGCGCTTGGATTCACGGTCTGCCACTATCAATTCTGGATTGTTGTAGTATGCACGAACAGTAATCAAGCTGTTTTTAAAAGAAGATATGCGTGCACGAATCTGTTTCACCTTATATAAATCTTTATCTAAATTCAATTCCTTGATGATGGAAGCCAACAGTCGCTCGGAGTCTTGGGTATCGTAAATGGTAAAGCTCGAAGGATATCCCAATCGATCAGCTTCGGCACGTAGAATACGCGCAAAAACAGCGTGAAAAGTACCCATCCACAGGTTTTTGGCTTCACTTTCGCCAACAATCTGGGCAATTCGTGCTTTCATCTCTCGTGCAGCTTTGTTGGTAAACGTCAATGCTAAAATCGAAAATGCATCAACGCCTTGTTGCATCAAATATGCGATGCGATACGTAAGTACTCGTGTTTTTCCTGAGCCAGCACCTGCGATAACCATCAGTGGACCATCCTTATGCACGGTTGGTTTTTGTTGCGCCTCGTTCAGTAATTTCAGGTAATCTTCCAAAGCCAGTTTTATAGAGTGAAAATAGCCAAACACAAACGGTTGATAAAGTCAGTATCGAAATAGTTATTAACAGGAAACACCTATCTTCGTGTATCATGGTGGATTTGCTACAAAAACCTATTGATTACTTAAAAGGCGTTGGGCCAAATCGTGCGCAATTGCTACGCAAAGAGTTGGGAATACATATCTTCCAGGATTTGCTTTATTTTTTTCCGCATAGATATATCGACAGAAGTCAACATTTTACACCAAGTAATTTGCCTAATACTACCGCCGAAGTACAAGTAATCGGTTCGATTATTCACTTAGAAACAATCAAACAAAAAAAGGGCAGCCGGCTAGTTGCAAGCTTTAGTGATGGCGAAAACACAATGGAGTTGGTATGGTTTCGCGGGCAACAATGGATTCAGAAATCATTACATCTAAACAAACCCTACGTTGCGTTTGGTCGCTTGAATTGGTTTGGCAAAAAATGTTCTATTGCTCACCCAGAGCTGGAATTTATCGAAGATCACGAGCAACGAAAAGGCAACTTTCAACCAGTATATCCATCGACCGAAAGTCTTGTCAAAAGTGGCATTTCACAGCGAGTCGTCCGTCAAATTATGGTGCATCTTTTTGATGAATTGACTGGTGGCGTTCATGAAGTCCTGTCGCCCGATATTATCAGTCAATACAAGCTAATCAGTAAGCACGAGGCGCTTCGGCAAATTCATTTTCCGGACAACCAAGAATTGTTAGGACAGGCACAGTATCGAATGAAGTTTGAGGAATTGTTCTTTATGCAGTTGCAGTTAGCACTCAAAAAACGCAACAGAAAAATTCAAATTAAAGGAATTTCATTTCCCACTCTAGGAATTTTCTTTAATGATTTTTATAAAAATCATCTTCCTTTCCCATTGACTGAAGCGCAAAAACGTGTACTACGTGAAATTAGAGTTGACCTAAAAAGCGAAGCGCAAATGAATCGTTTGTTACAAGGCGATGTAGGCTCAGGAAAAACAATAGTAGCGGTGTTGTGTATGCTCATGGCATGCGACAACAGGATGCAAGCTACTCTAGTTGCTCCAACAGAAATATTAGCGCAACAGCACTATTCCACCATAAAAAAGCTACTAGAACCCTTAAACATTTCAGTTGGTTTGCTCACAGGTTCGGTTACCAAAGCAACTCGTGAGCCACTACTCCAAGCGCTTGCCGATGGGCGTTTGCACATACTTATCGGGACCCATGCGGTATTGGAGCAACCCGTTCATTTTCATCAACTAGGGCTTGCGATTATAGATGAGCAGCACCGATTTGGTGTAGCGCAACGTGCCAAGTTGTGGCGTAAAAACAAACGCCTCCAAATATTTTGGTAATGACTGCAACCCCTATTCCACGCACTTTGGCGATGACCGCTTATGGCGATTTGGATTTGTCTATTATTGATGAACTGCCGCCAGGCAGAAAACCCATCACTACCCTACACCGCTTTGACAGCAAACGACTTGCGGTATTTCAATTTATGCGTGAGGAAATTGCCAAAGGTCGGCAGGTTTACATAGTATATCCCTTAATTCAGGAATCTAAAGTATTGGATTACAAAGATTTAATGGATGGATATGAAAGCATCGTTCGTGACTTTCCGCTTCCTGAGTATCAAGTGAGTATCGTACACGGAAAAATGAATGCTACAGACAAGGCATACGAAATGGAGCGTTTTGTTTCTGGTAAAACCCAAATAATGGTTGCCACAACAGTAATTGAGGTTGGCGTAGATGTGCCTAATGCAAGTATAATGGTCATTGAAAGTGCGGAACGCTTCGGCTTGTCTCAATTGCACCAACTAAGAGGACGAGTTGGTCGTGGGGCAAGTAAAAGCTACTGTGTTCTAATGACTGGTAGCAAACTCAGCCAAGATGCGCAAACACGTATCCAAACCATGGTACGTACACAAGACGGCTTTGAGCTTGCTGAGGTTGACCTCCAACTCCGTGGACCAGGCGACCTGATGGGCACGCAACAAAGCGGTATGTTGGAATTTGTTATTGCTAACTTAAAACAAGATGTGTCGATATTAACGTCAGTTCGTCATGCAGTAGATGGACTACTAATTAACGACCCAAAACTAGAAAAAGAAAGCAACAAACTACTTCGTTTAGCTTTAAACTTGTCCGAACAAGGAAAAAGTATCTGGAAGTATATAGGATAGAGTGCTCAAAAAACTTCTTAGTTGTATCTTTGTGCTTCAATAAACAATCATGCATATTTCGTATAATTGGCTCCGCGACTTTATAAAGACCGATATGAAGGCTTCAGAAATGAGTGCCGTACTCACAGATTTGGGTCTTGAAGTTGAAAAAGTTGAGCAATATCAATCTATTAAAGGAGGGCTAAAAGGTGTCGTTATTGGAAAGGTCTTGAGCTGTGAAAAACACAGTAATGCAGACAAACTCAAGGTTACTCAAGTCGATATTGGTGCTGATGAACCTTTACAGATTGTTTGTGGAGCACCTAATGTTGCCGCTGGGCAAACCGTGCCAGTTGCAACTGTTGGAACTACCCTTTACACCCAATCGGGTGAATCTTTTGTTATCAATCAGAGTAAAATAAGAGGGGAATTAAGCCAAGGGATGATTTGCGCAGAAGACGAGTTGGGGCTTGGTACCAGCCACGAAGGCATTATGGTGCTTGAAAGCCACCACAAAGCGGGAAAATCATGCTCCGAAGTTTTTTCCATCATTAATGATGAGGTCTTTGAAATAGGCTTAACACCTAATCGCGCTGATGCCATGAGCCATTTTGGTGTCGCTCGCGATGTGCGTGCTGCATTGGCGCAAAAGAAGAAAATACCCGCATTAATCACCCCTTCAACAAGTTCTTTTCACGTTGATAGTCGTGATTTAGCTATTCAAGTAGATGTGCGAAATAGCGAGGCAGCACCTCGTTATTGTGGTTTGCGTATTTCAGGTGTTAAGGTTAAGCCTTCACCCGATGCCATACAACATCGCCTAAAAGCGATTGGGCTAAAACCCATCAACAATATCGTTGATATAACCAACTATGTGTTACATGAATTGGGGCAACCCCTTCACGCTTTTGATGCTCAAAAAATAAGTTCGGGTATTGTACGTGTTCAA
>JAURDG010000168.1 GCA_030828025.1 Flavobacteriaceae bacterium
GAAGGCAAGTCTGGACTTGAGTTTGTAAACGAAATCAAAGGTGGTAATGTTCCTAAAGAATATATTCCTTCTGTAGAAAAAGGCTTCAAAGAAGCGATGAAAAATGGACCATTGGCTGGCTTTGAGGTTGATGCCATAAAAGTTACCTTAAAAGACGGATCGTTCCACCCGGTGGATTCCGATTCCCTTTCGTTTGAGTTGGCTGCTAAGATAGGTTATAAAGCTGCCGCTAAAGGCGCAGGTGCCGTAATTATGGAGCCCATTATGAAGTTAGAGGTGCTTACACCCGAAGAAAACATGGGTGACATTGTCGGAGACTTGAACCGTCGTCGTGGACAAGTAAACAGCATGGACGATCGCGCAGGTTCAAAAGTGGTAAAAGCCACCGTTCCGCTTTCTGAAATGTTTGGTTATGTAACCTCATTACGCACATTGTCTTCTGGTCGTGCAACCTCCACCATGGAGTTTTCACACTATGAGCAAACGCCACAAAATATTTCCACTGAAGTGATTGCTGCTGCAACAGGTCAGCGCTAAAAAATGAAACATGAGTCAGAAAATTAGAATAAAACTAAAATCGTACGACCACAACTTGGTAGATCGCTCTGCCGAGAAAATTGTGAAGACCGTTAAATCTACGGGAGCTGTGGTAACAGGGCCAATCCCACTACCCACACACAAAAAGCTCTTTACCGTTTTGCGTTCGCCGCACGTGAATAAAAAATCTCGTGAACAATTCCAGTTAAGTTCTTATAAGCGCTTACTGGATATTTACAGTTCTTCATCTAAGACTATTGATGCGTTGATGAAGTTAGAATTGCCAAGTGGCGTAGAAGTAGAAATTAAAGTATAACACCCTTTTGGGGTAAATATTCAGATTATGTCTGGTTTGATAGGTAGAAAAATTGGTATGACAAGCATCTTTGACGAGAATGGGAAAAACCTCCCATGCACCGTGATTGAGGCTGGTCCATGTGTGGTAACACAAGTGCGTACAAAAGAAGTGGATGGCTATGAGGCTTTGCAACTTGGTTTTGACGACAAACCCGAGCGGAAAGTAACTAAAGCGGCGGCTGGTCATTTTAAGAAAGCCAGTACGACACCTAAGCGCAAACTTGTTGAATTTCAAGGATTCGATGAAGAGTACAAATTGGGGGATACAATTTCGGTAGATCATTTTACAGCAGGAGAATTTGTTGATATTACAGGTACTTCTAAAGGAAAAGGGTTTCAGGGGGTTGTCAAGCGTCACGGATTTGGTGGTGTTGGACAATCTACACACGGACAGCACAACCGCTTGCGTGCGCCTGGTTCTATTGGTGCAGCCTCGTATCCAGCGCGTGTATTTAAAGGAATGCGTATGGCTGGTCAAATGGGAAATGAAAAAGTAACCGTACAAAACCTACGCATCCTTAAAGTTGTTCCTGAAAAAAATCTTTTGGTAGTAAAAGGTTGTGTGCCTGGACATAAGAATGCATTTATTTTAATTCATAAGTAATGGAGGTATCAGTAGTCGATATTAACGGAAAAGAAACAGGGCGCACCATCGCACTTAGCAAAGATGTGTTTGGTGTTGAGCCTAATGAGCATGCTGTTTACCTAGATGTAAAGCAGTATTTAGCACACCAACGCCAAGGGACACATAAAGCCAAAGAACGTGCTGAAATTGCTGGTAGTACCCGCAAAATCAAAAAGCAAAAAGGTACTGGTACTGCCCGTGCGGGAAGCATCAAAAATCCATTGTTCCGAGGTGGTGGTCGTGTATTCGGTCCACGCGTTCGTTCTTACGATCAGAAAGTGAACAAAAACGTAAAACGCCTTGCCCGAAAGTCTGCTTTTAGCTTAAAAGCTAAAGCAAATAACATTACGGTTGTGGAAGACTTTACGTTTGATGCACCAAAGACCAAATCGTTTGAAGCTGCCTTGGCTGCTTTAGGGTTGTCTGGAAAAAAATCACTTTGGGTATTGGGTGCACCAAACCAAAATGTGTATTTGTCTGGGCGTAACCTGACGAAAACAGAAGTGTTGACCAATGATGAGGTCAATACCTATAAAATTATGAATGCGCAGCATTTGGTAATCGACGAGAGTGCCTTAGCTGCCATTGAAGCTAATCTGAGTAAATAACACGTGATGAGTATTCTTCTTAAACCAGTGATAACCGAAAAAGCAACGCGTGAGAGCGAGTTGCGTAATCGCTATACGTTTTTGGTCAATCCGAAAGCCAACAAAATAGAGATTAAAAAAGCTGTTGAAGCTACCTATGGTGTTACCGTGGAAAATGTGCGTACATTGAACTACGGACCAGAACGACGATCACGCTATACCAAAAATGGTATTCAGCATTCGAAAACCAACGCTACCAAACGTGCAGTCGTGGAAGTAGCCGAAGGCGAAAACATTGATTTTTATAGTAATTTATAATTAAGATAGGATGTCAGTTAGAAAACTAAAACCTATAACTCCTGGGCAGCGCGGTAGAGTAGTAAATGGAAACGACGCCATTACTACTGATAAGCCGGAAAAAAGCTTGCTTGTTCCGAAAAAACGCTCAGGTGGTCGTAACAATAGCGGTCGCATGACGGCACGCTACATCGGTGGTGGACACAAAAAACGCTACCGCATTATCGATTTTAAACGCAATCGCTTTGACGTGCCTGCAGAGGTTAAGTCAATCGAGTATGATCCAAACCGATCAGCGTTTATTGCGCTTACCCAGTTTGCTGATGGCGAAAAACGGTACATCATTGCACAAGCTGGCTTACAAGTAGGGCAAGAAGTCGTTTCAGGCGATAAAGTACAACCCGAAATTGGCAATGCCATGCCATTGGCAAATATTCCGTTGGGAACAATTATTTCGTGTATTGAATTGCATCCTGGACAAGGCGCCACCATAGCTCGAAGTGCTGGGGCATTCGCCCAGTTGATGGCACGCGACGGAAAGTTTGCGACCATTAAATTGCCATCTGGTGAAACCCGTTTGATTTTGACCACCTGTTTGGCTACCATCGGAACGGTTTCTAATTCGGATCATCAATTGGTTGTTTCTGGAAAAGCAGGACGTAGCCGTTGGTTGGGTCGTCGTCCAAGAACACGTCCTGTGGTGATGAACCCAGTAGATCACCCCATGGGTGGTGGTGAAGGTCGTGCCTCTGGAGGACATCCCCGTTCACGAAACGGAATCCCTGCTAAAGGATACCGCACACGCAATAAGAATAAAGCGTCTAGTAGATACATTATTGAACGCAGAAAAAAATAAGTTATGTCTAGATCATTAAAAAAAGGACCGTACGTACACTACAGCTTGACTAAAAAAGTACAAGCCAACGTAGATTCTGGAAAAAAAGCTGTGATTAAAACATGGTCGCGCGCTTCCATGATTACACCAGATTTTGTAGGACAAAC
>JAURDG010000121.1 GCA_030828025.1 Flavobacteriaceae bacterium
CTCCGATGACCACCACGTTTTTGCCAGCAGCGTGTAACGCATGATCGACTTCGGTCAATCCATCAACCCAACGATTGCTGTTGGGTAAGAAATCCATGGCTTGCACAACACCAGGCAGATCTGCACCCGGGATGGGAAGCCTTCTGCGGATGGTCGCCCCACCACAAAGAACCACCGCATCATAAGCGTTGAGTTCTTCGGCAGAGATGTTTTTTCCTACTTCAACACCCGTTTTAAATTCAATACCTTCTTCTTCAAGAATCGCCAAACGACGATCAATCACAGGTTTTTCCATTTTAAAATCTGGAATGCCATAACGAAGCAAACCACCAACTTTTTCATCACGTTCAAAAACGGTAACCGTGTGTCCAGCTCTGTTTAGCTGTTGTGCAGCAGCAAGTCCTGCTGGACCAGAACCTACAACAGCTACGGTTTTTCCTGTACGTTGTTTTGGTGGATCTGCCTTAATCCAACCTTCTTTAAACCCACGCTCAACGATGTATTTTTCAATCAGTTCGATAGAAACGGGTGGATTTATGATGCCCAAAACACAGGCTGCCTCACAAGGTGCAGGACACAGCCTTCCCGTAAATTCAGGAAAGTTGTTTGTGGTGTGCAAAATACGCAATGCTTTTTGCCATTCGTTTCTGTAAACGGCATCGTTAAAGTCAGGTATCATATTGCCAAGTGGACATCCGCTATGACAAAACGGAACACCGCAGTCCATGCAGCGTGCTCCTTGGTCTTGTAAGGTTTCTTCGCTCGGCGAAACCGTAAACTCTTTGTAGTTTTTAACACGATCTTGCACGTCTGTGTTCTGTTCATTCACGCGCTCGTACTCCATAAATCCTCTTAACTTCCCCATAATTAAACTTTTTGTTCCTGTGCCAAGCGTTCTAGTGCCGCTTTGTAATCGGTAGGCATTACTTTAATGAAATGTTTTTGTGTTGTTTTCCAATCCGCATAAATACGCTTTGCCAACGGACTGTTGGTGTATTCAATATGCTGTTGAATCAATGTGCCTACATGCGCCACATCTTCGTTGTTTAAGTCTTCAAGACCAATCATTTCCATGTTGAAGTTGCGGTCGTCAAACACCCCATTTTCGGCATAGATATAAGCGATTCCACCGCTCATCCCTGCAGCAAAGTTCCGTCCGATGCTTCCTAAAATAACAACTTCTCCACCAGTCATATACTCACAACCGTGGTCGCCAACACCTTCTACTACGGCAGTGGCACCAGAATTACGCACACAGAATCGCTCTCCTGCAATTCCGTTGATATATGCCTCGCCAGCAGTTGCTCCATATAAGGATACATTGCCGATGATGATGTTTTCTTCGGGCTTAAACGTAGCCGTTTCGGGCACCTTAGCAACCAATCGTGCGCCAGAAAGTCCCTTGCCAAAATAATCGTTGGCATTACCGGTAACTTCCATGAATAGTCCTTTGGTGGCAAAGCAACCAAAACTTTGTCCCGCAGCACCTGTAAATAACAATTTTAGCGTATCGGTAGGCAAGCCTTCTTTGCCATGGCTTTTAGATATTTCATTGCTTAACAACGCACCAACACTTCGGTTGATGTTTTTGATAGCAAAGCGAAGTGTTTGCGGTTCTTTTGAGATGATTGCGGGCTGTGCTTTGGAAACAATTTCTACGTCCAGAACATTGTCTAACCCATGATCTTGCTTGCTTACATTTCGAAGCGGGACCTTATCTCCAACCTCGGGCTTGTACAGGATAGACGACAAATCAATTCCTTGCGCTTTGTAATGTTCAATAGCGGTATCCATGTTCAGTTTTTGGCTCTGCCCGACCATTTCGTCAATGGTTCTAAACCCTAATGATGCCATGATGCTGCGCAATTCCTCTGCAACAAAATGCATAAAGTTGATGACATGCTCAGGCTTTCCTTTAAAGTTTTTGCGTAGCTCTGGGTCTTGTGTGGCAATACCTACTGGACAGGTATTTAAGTGACAGGCACGCATCATAATACAGCCAGAGGCAACCAATGGTGCAGTTGAAAAACCAAACTCTTCGGCACCCAACAAACAAGCAATAGCAACATCACGACCCGTTTTCATTTGCCCATCACATTCCATAACGATACGACCACGAAGGTCGTTCATGACCAAGGTTTGTTGCGCTTCAGCAATACCGAGCTCCCAAGGGAGTCCTGCGTGTTTTAACGAGGTTAGTGGCGATGCCCCGGTACCACCGTCGTATCCAGATATCAACACCACATCCGCTTTGGCTTTTACTACTCCAGCAGCTATGGTTCCTACACCAACTTCAGAAACTAATTTGACATTGATGCGTGCCTCACGGTTGGCATTCTTTAGGTCGTAAATGAGTTGCGCCAAATCTTCAATCGAATAAATGTCGTGGTGTGGCGGAGGCGAAATAAGTCCTACATATGGCGTTGAATTACGCACTGAAGCAATATATGGATTTACTTTTGGTCCAGGAAGCTGACCGCCTTCGCCAGGCTTGGCTCCTTGTGCCATTTTAATTTGAATTTCACGTGCATTTGTCAGATAGTGCGAGGACACACCAAATCGGCCAGAGGCAACT
This sequence comes from Flavobacteriaceae bacterium, assembly GCA_030828025.1. Classification (GTDB taxonomy): domain Bacteria; phylum Bacteroidota; class Bacteroidia; order Flavobacteriales; family Flavobacteriaceae; genus UBA7446. The sequence goes on from JAURDG010000121.1 coordinate 2,576, forward strand.
TGTTTGATGGCAGAATTGCGCCATTCGCCGTCTTCATCACGAGTAAATCGTCTTGGGTCTTCGCCGCCTTCTCCCGAATTGCTTTTTCCGCCGATGCGGTTCATGGCTTTTGCCAAGTTCTCGTGCGCTTCTTCACTAATTGAGCCCAAAGACATGGCGCCAGTCTTAAATCGTTTTACAATAGCTGTCCAAGGTTCTACCTGATCAATAGGAATAGGGTCTAAGTCCGTGAACGTAAACATACCCCGAAGGGTCATCAACTGTTTGGACTGGTCGTTTACGAGCTTGGAATACTCTTCGTAGTTGTCGAAACTTCCATTGCGGGTAGCCAATTGGAGTTTTGCAATACTAGCTGGATTCAGCATATGTGCTTCTCCATTTCTCCTCCAACGATAGCTTCCGCCAATTTCTAAGTCGATGCCTTCGCCTGCAGCTTTTTCACCAAAGGCAAACTGGTGTCGCTTGGCGATTTCCTGCTCGACTTCTTTAAGTCCAATCCCTTCTATTCGAGTGGCAGTCTTGCAGAAATAGGTATCAACAAATTTCTTACTCAGTCCAAGGGCTTCAAAAATTTGCCCACCGCGGTAGGAGTGAAGTGTAGAAATACCAATTTTATTCATGATTTTCACCAATCCATTAGCAATTGCTTTGTTAAAGTTGGCAATGGCATTTTCGGGTGATAGGCCCTTAATTGTGCCTACTTCAACTTGGTGGTTGATGATTTCATTCACCATATATGGATTAATAGCACTTGCACCATAACCAAACAATAAGGCAAAGTGGTGTGGTTCTCGCGGTTCGGCAGACTCGATGATAATGCCAAATTTAGAACGCAAACGATGCTTCATCATTCCGTGATGCACAAATGAACACGCCAATAGCATTGGAATTGGCGCTTCGGTTTCGCTAATTCCTCTATCCGAAAGGATAATGATGTTGGCACCAGCTTCAACTTCTTTTTTCACGGTCTCGAGAAGTTGAGCCAAGGCGTGCTCCAATCCATTGTTACCTGATGCAATGGGGTATAAAGCTCGAACAGATTTCGTTTTGAAATTTTTATGCTCGATAAATTTGATTTTATCCAAATCCTCATTTGAAATAATCGGATTTTGAATACGTAGTTTTTTAGCGTGTTTTGCCGAGATGTCAAAGATATTGGCATCACTACCTACAGCCATAGAAGTGTCCGTTACTATTTCTTCACGGATGCCGTCTAGCGGCGGGTTGGTAACCTGAGCAAACAGTTGTTTGAAGTAATTATAAAGCAGTTGTGGTTTGTTGGAAAGGACAGCAAGCGGCGTGTCCGTTCCCATAGAGCCAATGGCTTCTTTACCCTGCGCGCCCATGGGAATGATGAGCGTTTTGATGTCTTCTTCCGTATAGCCAAAAGCTTGTAACCTTTTGATAAAGGGTTCGGCTTCTACAGGCGTATTGTTGCCTGTGTACGGCACTTCTTTTAAGGGCAATAAATTTTCCTTAAGCCAGTCGCCGTATGGGTGTTGGGTAGCAATTTTTTCTTTCACTTCCTTGTCCTCAATGATGCGTCCTTCTTCCATATCGACCAAGAACATGCGTCCTGGCTCAAGGCGACCGTGCTTGGCTACGTTTGCTGGGTCGATGTCAATAACGCCTGTTTCGGATGACATCACCACATAGCCGTCTTTGGTTACTGTATAGCGCGAAGGGCGCAAGCCGTTTCTGTCCAAAAGTGCGCCTATATACTTGCCATCGGTAAACGGAACAGATGCAGGTCCATCCCATGGCTCCATGATGCAAGAATTATAAGCGTAGAAATCTTTTTTTGCCGTGTCCATAGATTGGTGCTTTTCCCAAGCCTCAGGAACAAGCATCATCATAACTTCTGGAAGCGATCGTCCCGTGTGAAGCAGCAACTCCACGACCATATCCATGGACGAAGAATCGGACTTTCCTGGAAGGACGATAGGTGTAATATGCTCCATGTCTTCTCCAAAAAACGCATTGGCGAACAACTCCTCACGCGCTTTCATCCGAATGACATTTCCTCTAAAGGTGTTGATTTCTCCGTTGTGACACATATACCGGAAAGGCTGTGCCAAATCCC
>JAURDG010000205.1 GCA_030828025.1 Flavobacteriaceae bacterium
TCTTTTGGCATTTCTATCCTACTTCATTTACTTTATCGTCACTGGTATATCAATGGACCCTAAATCATCAGGAGTTGTATACATTTGCTCAAATGAAAGCGTAGAATTGACAGAATGTCAATCATTAGAGGATAAAACAACTTGCTCAAATATGATTGATGCTAATGGGAATGTAAATAGAACACCGCCAGCAAGAAGTAACATTCGCTATCAAGAAATTAAGATGGACGTAATTCCTGAAAAAACAAAATACCAAATAGAAATCAACCCAGTTCCGGACAAGCGTATGAAGGGGCCAAGTAAGGCTATACCATTGCCAGAAGGTTTTCCTGTACTTCAACCTTTCAGATATGCTGAAGTTGAGGGGGCTAGGACAACTTTAAAACCTGAAGATTTTGAACAATTACGACACACAAGTTATTGGGATGACAACGCAAGTAGTTTTAGTAGCAACAACGATATTTTAAATCAAATATGGGATTTTTGTAAATACTCCATTAAAGCAACCACCTTTAACGGATTGTATGTTGATGGCGATAGAGAGCGTATTCCTTATGAAGCGGATGCTTACCTAAACCAATTAAGTCACTACACTACCGATAGAGAGTTTGCAATGGCAAGACGTACTATTGAGTATTTTATGGAGCACCCAACATGGCCTACAGAGTGGCAACAGCATGTTGCATTGTTAATCTATGCGGATTACATGTATACTGGAAATACAGAACTAATAGAGCGTTATTATGAGCCTTTAAAACATAAAACACTTTTTGAGTTATCCAATGAGGATGGTTTGATTACTTCTACAAAAGTTACAGAAGAGTTTATGTATAAGTTAGGTTTTAAACCTGGTTATAAAAAGGCATTAACTGATATTGTAGATTGGCCTTCAAAGAATTTTGCAGGGAGTAAAACAAAAGGAGAAAGAGATGGCTTTGTATTTAAACCTTACAGCACGGTAATCAATGCTTTCTTTTATGAGAACATGAAAATTATGACTGAGTTTGCAACACTGTTAGGAAAAACACAAGAGGCGTTAGATTTTGAATACAGAGCTGCAAAAGCTAAAAAAGCTTTGAATGAACAAATGTTCGACAAAGAACGTGGTGTTTATGTAGACGGAATTGGTACAGACCATGCATCGCTTCACGCGAATATGATGCCTTTGGCTTTTGGCTTGGTTCCAGAAGAACACTTTGAGTCTGTGGTCAACTATGTTAAATCTAGAGGAATGGCTTGTAGTGTTTATGGCGCACAATTTTTAATGGATGGTTTATACAATGCAGGTGAAGCAGATTATGCACTCGAATTATTAGCAAGTAAAGCAAAAAGAAGTTGGTATAATATGATTAGGGTCGGCTCAACGATTAGTTTAGAAGCTTGGGATTATGAGTATAAAATAAACTTAGATTGGAATCATGCGTGGGGTGCAGCACCAGCGAATGTTATACCACGTGGTTTGTGGGGTATAAAACCAAAAACACCAGGATTTGGCGTAGTTACTATCAAACCGCAAATGAGTAAATTAAAAAGTAGTTCTATTGAGGTTCCAACCGTTAGAGGAAAAATAAAAGCAACCTATGAGTATAATGGAGCCAGGCTACAAACCTATACCATAGAAATACCAGGGAATATGGTGGCTGAGTTTTCATTGAATGGCTTAGAAGGAAAAGACCTCATTCATAATGGAGAAAAAGTACCATCCGCATTTGAGTCTATTAGGCTTGCACCAGGAAAGCATACAATACAACTAAAAATAAATTCATTTTAAATCAAAATGCCAATCACCGCAAAGGGTTGGCATTTTTTTTTAAACTTCGTAAAAACAAAAATGTGAAAAAAAGTATTTTATTCTTTTTATGTTGTTTTTCATAATTTCAATGGGGGCAGGTCAAACAACTTGCCGTTACCTTGAACGAAGCATCACTGGTTTCGCCAGCAGGCGAAGGGGGCTTGTTTTTTGCTGGAAATAAAGATGTAAACTATAGATTTGGGCAAAGAATAAGTCCACATGGGGATTGTGTAGATGTGGTCAATGGATATGCTTTTGTTACTTGGTATAAAGGCGGTATGGATACTCGAAATTTAATGCTATCCAGAAAAAATTTAAATGTGCCAAACTCCAATTGGGTCACCATAGAATTTCCACATAAACACGTGGGGCAAGGAGGTGAAATTCTAAAAGGCACAGGTATCCGAGGTGATTCTCATAATTCAGCGGCTATAGGAGTAAGTACTATTGATAATACGATTCATATTATTTACGATATGCATGCCTACAGATCATCATCATTGCCCAATGACTTTTTTAATTACTCCGTGTCATTAAAAAACAAAGCTTTTGTTCCTGACGAAGATTTCACACTCGATAAACAAACACGAAACTGATGCAAAGACGCAATTTTATTCAACTATCTACTCTTGCAGGAGTAGGCTTATCTATGCCTTTGGCTGGACTCTTTAATGCTTGTTCTAGCCACCCAGAACACTCTCAAGAATTTAAAAATCTGATTTCAGAGCTTTTGAAAGATTGGTGTGATGGTATGATCGCAATACAAATCAACGATCCTTCAAACATTGAAGTGCATGGCTCATTAGATTGCCCATCCTGTTCTCACATCCATGGACGTTGTATGGATGCAGTTTATCCGTTTTTGTATATGGCAGATGTGTCAGGTGATCCA
>JAURDG010000241.1 GCA_030828025.1 Flavobacteriaceae bacterium
CGAGAAACTTATTACGGAAAAATCATGCCCTTTCTTTATGCTAGGTTTTTTCGTCTGTTGGGTATTTTTAGGAAAATTATTGTAGGCTGTATGGGGCTTTTTCGACCTGTAGTTAGGGAAGTTTCAGAAACACAAATGCGCACAGTTGTGCACAAATCATGTGCGCTAGCGGCACAAACCTTTATGTTGGCAATGGCCGAAAAAGGATATGACACTTGTCCCATGGAAGGATTTGATAGTAAGCGAGTGAAAAAGTTGCTACAACTCCCTAGAGGTACAGGTATAAATATGATTATATCTTGTGGAATTCGCGATGGAAATAAAGGAATTTGGGGCGATCGATGCCGCATACCTTTTGAAGAAGTTTACTTAAGAAAATAATCACGCTCAAAGATGTAATCAATGAAAGTAGATGGTTTCTTGTTCGATTTAAACGGAGTCTTTTTTGAGGACAACCGACTCATTTCTGGTGCCAATGAAACCATACATTGGCTTAGAGGTCGAAAATTGCCTTTTAAATTTATCTCGAATAACACCACGCTTAGCCGCCAGCTATATGTTGAAAAACTAAACAAGCTAGGGCTTGAAGTCAGCGAACATGAGGTCTTAAGCGCAAACTATGCTGGCGTGGTGGTCGCAGAAAAATTAGGTGTCCAAAACTGCAGATTAGTCATGGAGGAGCAGGCCAAAAAAGACTACGCATATCTTCAACAGGCGAACAAAAAAGTAGATGCCATCATCGTTGGTGACATAGGCGACAAATGGAGTGTTGATTTGATGAATTCCTTAATGCTAGACATATTGGATGGTGCAGAGATAATAGCCTTGCATAAAGGTCGCTATTATCAGTCGAATGGCACGTTAAAGATTGATTGTGGTGCGTTTGTTGCAGGCTTAGAGTATGTGACCCAAAAAAAGGCGCATGTTGTTGGTAAGCCAAGCAAAACATTTTTTGAGGTGGCACTCGCCGACATGCCCTCGGGAACCATTTGTATTGTAGGAGATGATTTGATGAACGATATTCAAGGAGGCATTGACATGGGGCTGAAAACCATCCTTGTTAAAACAGGAAAGTTTCGCGAAGAAATTTTTCAGCGAAGTGTTGTTAAACCTGATTTGTGTATCCCTTCAATCAAACAGCTTAAAGAAATCATTGAGTAACCTAAAAATCAAAACATGATAAAAAAAACAATCGTAGTTTCAGTTTTGTTGTTTTCCCTGAGCAGTAGTGCGCAAAAGATATACTCGGTTCAATACGAGTCGCAGGCGGATATAAACGTTTATGTAGCAGACTATGCATCTATGGCCGATTTGAACGTTTATAAAGTTGATTATCAAAGCCAAGCACAAGGCAATGAAGGGCTCTGGTATTTTGTTGACTACGCATCTCGAGCAGACAAAAAAATTTACTTTGTTGACTATCAAAGCCAAAGTGATTTAACGGTGTTTTTTGTGGACTATCAATCCCAGGCTGGTTGGAACGACAACACAAAAAAACATCTACTGTATTAATTCAACTGCCAACATAAATGTCAAAAATTCCAGTTGATTTGTCTTATTGGTAAAGTGATACGTGCGGAAATGCACAACAACTAAACCAAGCAGCTCGTCTTTATGATATAGTTTGCCATCACAACGACCATGTTCACGATAAAAAACCACAGTAGCATTGAAGTGCCATGCTTCAGTTTAAAAACTAGGTGAACAACCAATAGTGTAATCAATGCAATATTAAAAAACAAGGGAGGATACAGGAAAAAACTTTCCTGAAGATCTCCCTTTAATAAGGCAATTATCGCCCGTTGTATGCCACAACCAGGGCATGCAACGCCAAAAAGTTGCTTACTTAAGCATGGCAGCATATTTGCTTCCAGCCAATTTAATTGAGCAGCCAAATAAAGAGAACCTTAATAGTTGTACAGGTCAGCCATCGAAGCAGCTTCCATTAAGCCAAAACCTATATTTAATACAAGTGACAAAACGAAAAATAAAGCTCCTACTACTATACCAATTAAGGCACAAATTCTCCCTGCTTTAATATTTTTAAAAGAG
>JAURDG010000033.1 GCA_030828025.1 Flavobacteriaceae bacterium
AAGGATCCCAATAGGGATCGTTATGTTCAAAGTAAAGGTCATTGTGTGGAAGCGCTTTTTGTAACCTTAGCTGACAGGGGATTTTTTCCAGAATCTGATCTTGAAACATTATGCCAATATCAATCACATTACATTGGGCACCCAACCAAAAAAATCAATGGCATTGAGCAAAATACGGGGGCACTAGGACATGGACTACCTATTTGTGTCGGAGAAGCTATTGCCGCTAAATTAGATAATAAAAAGCATCGGGTTTTTACACTTCTCGGTGATGGAGAATTAGCAGAAGGGTCAAATTGGGAGGCATTTCTGGCAGCAGCGCATTACCAGCTTGATAACTTGTATGTCATTCTAGATTATAACAAACAACAGATAACTGGAAGCAATCATGAGGTAATGAATACTGCTCCTTTGCGCCAAAAATTGGAATCTTTTGGATGGGCAACCAAAGAAATAAATGGACACGATTTGAATGAAATAGAAACTGCACTTAATTGTGGTTATCTTGAAAAAAATAAGCCAAGTTTTATCATTGCGCATACCATAAAAGGAAAAGGTGTAAGTTTTATGGAAGGTCAACTGAAGTGGCATCATGGAGTGCCTAATGATGAACAATATGCATTGGCTATAAAAGAATTAAACGATGCTCAGGCGCTAATAAAATAAACAATGGAGATGGATAAAATTGACATAATGGGCGCAAAAATGGGTAATGCGAATCAGGAAATTTTCTCGGAGACCTTACAAACATTAGCAAAAGCCGATAAAAATATTTTAGTCGTTACCAGTGATTCACGTGGATCTGGAAAATTAATACCCTTTGCAAACAATTTTCCTAAGCAAATTATTGAAGTGGGGATTGCCGAACAAAATTTGGTTGGCGTAGCTTCAGGACTAGCATCAGCAGGAAAGAAGACCTTTGCTGTTTCTCCAGCATGTTTTTTAAGTGCGCGAGCATTAGAGCAAATTAAGAATGATGTATGCTATTCGGACAATCCAGTAGTTTTGGTTGGCATTAGCGCTGGTGTAAGCTATGGTGCACTTGGAACAACCCATCACAGCCTTCACGATTTTGCAGCACTAAGAGCCATAAACAACATTACAATTGTTGCACCAGCAGACAATTATGAAACGGCACAGGCGGTGATCTTAGCAAGCCAAACTCAAACGCCTATTTATTTGCGTTTAGGAAAAAAACCTATGCCTTACTTAAACGAGAACAATAAAAAATTTGCTTTTGGAAAAGGTAGAGTTGTACAGTCTGGTGATGATGTTACCATCATCGCTTGTGGCGAAACGGTTCATCCTGCCCTATTAGCAGCCAAGAAATTAGAAGCACTTAAAAATATTCAAGCTACAGTTGTAAGTATGCACACCATCAAACCGCTTGATGAAAGATTAATCAAAGAACTAGCCGCTAACGGAAAGCCTATTTTAACCGTTGAAGAACACATGATTCACGGTGGTTTGGGCGAAGCTTGTGCTGCTTGTTTATTACAAAACGGATTTTCAAATCCATTTAAGATTTTAGGCATTCCTGACGAATATACTGTTACAGGCTCACAAGTTGACATTTTTAATCATTATCAACTCTCTGAAGTTGGTATTTATCAAAATTGTTTGGATTTAATCAATAAATAAAAATTCAAGTATCTATGATTCATCTACATAAAGTTCTGCCGCTAAAAAAAATATTAATCGGTCTAGTTCTTTTATCATTTTTGGGCTGTGGAACCAGCACCAATAAAGCAGAAGAAAAAATAGCAGTTGTTGTATCGACACTCAACAATCCTTGGTTTGTTGTTTTGGCAGAAGCTGCTGCTGAAAGAGCACGAGCTTTAGGCTATCAAGCTACAATTTTTGATTCGCAAAACAACACCTCTAAAGAATCTGAACATTTTGAAAATTTAATTGCTGCTGGTTTTAGTGCAATTGTGTTTAACCCTACAGACTCCGAAGGTTCTATTTCTAATGTAAAAAGGGCAAAAAATGCGGGAATACCCACCTTTTGTATGGATAGAGAAGTAAACACATTAGACGCAGCTACGTCACAGATAATATCAGATAGTTTTACAGGATGCGTCGAACTCGGTGAATACTTTGTGCGGCAACTTAACAAAAAAGGGACTTATGTTGAATTGCTAGGGTTGGTTGGCGACAACAACACTTGGAATCGTTCTAAGGGCTTTCACAGTGTTGTAGATCATTTCCCCAAATTAAAAATGGTTGCGCAACAAAGTGCCGATTTTGACCGAAGCAAAGCCCTAGAAGTCATGGAGTCAATATTACAATCTAATCCCGATATCGATGCCGTTTTTTGTGGCAATGATGCTATGGCAATGGGAGCCTATCAAGCCTTATTGGCTGCGGACAAAGCAAACAAAGTTATGGTTTTTGGATTCGACGGGGCTGAAGATGTTTTGAACTCAATTCAGGATAAAAAAATTAAAGCCACTGTGTTACAATCTCCAAAAAAAATAGCACAAACTGCTGTTGAACTTGCTGATCTTTACATGAATGGTAAAAGAGACTTTAATCCGAAAACCCCCTTGGCAGTAACACTTATTACACAAGATAACATTGAGCGATTGACTATTAACACCACAAAACAACCATGAAAAAGTTAGGTAAAAAACTTATCGTTGCTTTCGTTGTTGGTATTTTATGTTACAATGCATGTTACATAGAACCATTGGATGCATACACCTCAAAGAAAACGAAATCAGATTTGGGTGTTCCCTCTTTGGTCGAAGACTTTGTTTCAAATAAAATTGAGCACATTGCTGCTATCAATATTATCGAATTTTTGAGTAAAACCTCATCAAACTTGGTTGCATATTCCCAAGAGCATGGTAAGAAACTTGGAATCAGCTCAAAATATAATTTTATTGTTCAAGGGCAAGGAAAAGTGATGGCCATTGAAACAGAAAATATTGTTCTCAAAGTAAATAATGCGACAAATCAAACCATCAAAATAGCTGCTGATTTTATTTTTGGAAATGCCATAAGAGACGGAAGTGGAATCGCTTCAGTCGGAGATTATCAAAATACTATGGATTTTAATAACATTTCTGTTTTATTGAATAATTATGTCCGTGAGCATGTTGTTCCTCCTTTTCAATCTAAAGTTGCCTTAGGCGACCTTATTGAATTTAAAGGTGCTATTCAAATTGATACCGAAAACCCAAATGAACAAGAATTAAGAGTAATTCCACTTCTATTAAAAATTAAGTCATAACTCTTGAAGCAACAACCAAAAATACTATTACAAACCAAGAATATCTCCAAAACATTTGGCCGTGTGGTGGCGCTAAACGATATCAACCTTGATGTTCATCAAGGAAAAGTAAATGTTCTGGTCGGAGAGAATGGTGCTGGGAAATCTACTTTAATGAAAATTTTATCCGGTGTTTACTCAAATTTTGAAGGAAACCTGTTGTATCGTGGCAAAGAAGTCAAATTTAAAAATCCCAAAGATGCAATGCAATCCGGTGTTGCAATTATACACCAGGAGCTAAATTTAATTCCTTATTTAAATATCTCAGAAAATATATTTTTAGGCAGAGAACTTCTTGATAGGTTTGGGTTTTTGAACACCAAACTCATGGATGAAAAAACGAGTGCATTACTCAAACGATTAGACTGTAACCTGGACCCTAAAACGTTGGTGTCATCCCTAAGAGTTGGCGAACAACAGCTCGTAGAAATTGCCAAAGCCTTACTAGAAAAAGCTAAACTTGTTATTATGGATGAACCCACTTCTGCTATTTCTGAAGCGGAAGTTTCATCCCTTTTTAAAATAATTAAATCCCTTAAAGAAGACAAGGTTACTATCTTATATATCTCGCACAAACTAGATGAGCTTTTCGAAATAGCCGACAGATTCTTGGCGCTAAGAGATGGTCATTTGGTAGGCTCTTTGGAACATGTCCATGAGGTCAATAAAGATGAATTGATAAAATTAATGGTTGGAAGGGATGTAAAAGAACACCCCAAAACCCTTGTCAAGAAAGGAAAAGAGGTGTTGAGAATTGAAAATTTTTCACTTGCTAAAACAAACAATCGTTCCACTAATTATTTTATAAAAAACATTCATTTTAGCCTAAAACAAGGTGAAGTGCTTGGTTTGTTTGGGTTGATGGGTGCTGGAAGAACTGAACTTTTAGAAAGTATTTTTGGTCTTCATCCAAAACGGGTAAGTGGATCTGTTTTTATAGAGAATAAAAAAGTGACCATTAAATCCGTGATGGATGCTATTGATTATGGGCTCGCTTTGGTTCCTGAAGATCGTAAAGAAAACGGCTTGGTTTTACAAATGGGAATTGATAAAAACACAAGCATGGCTCGTATAGATTCGGTTGTAAAATATGGCTTATTGAATGCTACTCTTGAAGGGCAACTGTCAAGAAATTATATTGATAAGCTCCAAATAAAAACACCTTCTGAAAAAGTTTTAACAAAAAATCTTAGTGGAGGTAATCAACAAAAAGTAGTGTTAGCAAAATGGCTGGCAACCTCCCCAAAAATATTGTTTCTTGATGAACCAACACGAGGGATTGACGTAAAAGCCAAAAATGAAATTTACAACCTTATACAAACTTTAGCTCGGCAAGGTTTAGGGGTAGTCGTGGTATCTTCAGAACTTCCAGAAATCATGAGTATTTCGGATAGAATTTTGGTATTGGGTCAGGGACGAATAACAGGCGAGTTTTCCAAAGAAAATGCCCATGAAGAGGATATTTTAAAAGCAGCAATTCAATAATAAGTAAACTGTTCATATTAAATAAATCATTAAATGACTAGTGTAAAAAGTATATTAATTAAGTTTCAATCGATTATAGCACTTATGCTATTATGCGTTGTACTTACAATTATGTCTGATAAGTTTTTAACTGTTGAAAATAGCTGGAACATTATGCGGCAAATTTCAATAAATGTGTGCATTTCCGTTGGCATGACAATGGTCATTCTAACTCGTGGTATTGATCTTTCTGTAGGTTCTGTTTTAGCCTTTAGCGGTGCTGTAACTGCTGGTTTGCTCAAGTATGGTTTGTCATGGCCCATGGCTAATGTCCATATTGGTTTTACGGTTTTAGGTGCCTTACTTATTGGACTATTTGTGGGAGGGGCATTAGGTGCCTTTAATGGGTGGATGATTACACGTTTTCGAGTCCCGGCTTTTGTAGCTACTTTGGCCATGCTCACTATTGCCCGTGGTGGCACCATGCTGTGGACTGGAGGCTTTCCAATCACTGGCTTAGGAAAGTCTTTTGGGTTTATAGGAACAGGTTGGTTCTTAGGCATTCCCATGCCAGTATGGATTACGGCTATCATTGTTGCAGCAGCAGTTCTTGTTACAAAAAAAACAGTTTTTGGAAGACATATTTATGCCGTGGGTGGCAACGAAAGTGCCGCTAGACTTTCGGGTATAAATATTGAAAAAATTAAAATATGGGTATATTTAATAGCTGGAGCACTCGCTGCTGTTGGAGGCATTATTTTGACCTCTCGCTTAGATTCTGCACAACCTAACGCTGGCCTTAGCTACGAGTTAGACTCAATTGCAGCAGTAGTTATTGGTGGTACCTCGTTGTCTGGTGGAAGAGGGTCTATATTGGGAACCGTTCAAGGTGCGCTAATTATTGGGGTGCTCAATAGTGGGTTGGTTCTACTAAACGTATCGCCATTTTGGCAACAAATTGTAAAAGGAACCGTCATCTTACTTGCTGTTATTTTAGATAGAATTAATCACCCTAATGAAAATTAACGGGCTATGACATCTAAAAAAAAATCGTATTTTCTAGCTATAGACCAAGGGACTAGCGGTACCAAAGCCATCATATTTGATGCACATGGATCAATCAAAATTAAACGTACAGCACCCTTAAAATCTCACTACCCAAAAGCCAACTATGTCGAGCAAATCCCTGAGGAAATTTACCATTCCGTGTTAACGGCTGTTAAAGATTGTTTGGCTGCTTTTGAGCAAAAATTTCCAAATCAAAATAATAATATTATCGCTTGTGGTATTTCAAATCAACGGGAAACTTTTGTTCTTTGGGACAAGCATGGAAATCCACTTCATAATGCGGTAGTATGGCAATGCAAAAGATCGAATAGTATTTGTGAAACATTAATTGATAGAAAGCTTGAATCTGTTATTCATGCCAAAACTGGTCTAACTATTGACCCTTATTTCTCTGCAACAAAAGTGATTTGGCTGTATGAAAATAATAAAACAGTAAAACGGGCAATCGATGCTGGGGAGGCTTTTTTTGGAACTGTAGATACCTGGCTGCTCTATAAGCTAACAGAGGGAAAAAGCTATAAAACAGACCACACAAATGCATCAAGAACATTATTTTATAACATTTACGAATTAAACTGGGATAAAGCATTACTGGAACAATATGGGTTGAAAAACCTAAATCTACCAGAAGTCACCTACTCCTCAGATGATTTTGGTGTTGCCAGCTTTGACGGTGCTGCAAAGCAAGCTATTCCGATAACAGGAATAATTGGAGATTCTCAAGCGGCATTTTTTGGTGAAGAATGTTTTGGCATTGGAACTGCCAAAGCAACTTTAGGGACTGGATGTTCTATTTTGTGGAATACAGATAAATTATCTACAGATCTCAATAATAACATGCTAACAACCATAGGATGGAGTTTGAAAGGTCAACTAAGTTATGCCCTAGAAGGCATCATTGTCAGCTGTGGTGCTACAATTGAGTGGTTAAAAAATCAACTTTCTCTATTTGATTCCTATGATGAAATAGAACCTATGGTCGTTTCTTTAAAATCAAATGAAGGTGTTTATTTGATTCCTGCCTTTAGTGGAATGGGTGCCCCGTATTGGCAAAAAAACTGGAAAGCTTCCATACATGGATTAACATTTAGTACCAGCAAAGAACATTTGCTTAGAGCTGGATTAGAATCTATTGCTTACCAAATTAAAGACGGTATTCAATCTTTAGAAACTAAAACCAACACTTCACTAAAAGGCTTAAAAGTCAACGGAGGAATTGCTGCCAATAGCTTTTTAATGCAAATTATTGCTGACTTACTAAACAGACCTATTACCATGGTGGGGATTACAGATATTTCGGCTTGGGGAGCTGCAATGATTGCTGGTTTAGGTGTTCATTATTGGAAAGACATGAATGACCTGCCTCAATTATCCAAAGAAGTATCCAAAACCTATTATCCTAACACATCAAACTCCTCTATACATTACACCTATGCCACTTGGTCAAAAATTATAGAAAACAAAAAAGAGGAAACATTTTAACCTTTACTTCTTCTTAGTTATTTAATGTACGATTAGCTTTTGCGAACGAATAACTAAATTATTTTTTGGATCTATAATCTGAAGAATTATCAGTCCTTTGGTGTTTACTTTTACCTCATGTAAGGAATTGGCTTTAATGTGTCCCATTAGAATCTGTTTTCCTACAATGTCGTTTATTTTGTATCGAGTGTTAATATTAAGGCCTTGAGTATCGATATAGAAAGTTCCTTTATTCGGAACAGGATAAACATTCATTTTTTCAAGATCAAGAAGTGGATTAGAGAGGAAAGAATAGCCGTTTAGAGTATTTACCTTCCTAGACATACTGTCTCCTTCGGCGTCTGTTACGGTAAATGTAAAAGAGCCTATGCCATAACTTGTCGGCGTATATTGAACGATAGTGCCTTCCAATTGCGCGGTACCATTCACCACATCAGTAAGATTATATGCTACACTATCTGTAAAACCTTGCGAAAGTTTTTGAATGTCAATTTGAATCTGTTCTCCAGCATCAGAAGTAAAATGCGGTAAGCTCATCCATTGTAAATAATAGTCAAGGTTTGTGTAGCCATCTCGATTGTCGTCGGCATTTGAATCTGAAAAATCACCGCTTGTTGAATTGGGATTGGTGCCAATGATGGACTCATACCAGTTTGGCAATCCATCAAGGTCCGAGTCCCAGTCGTTAGGTCTTGAAACAGTGGGGTAGTTTTCATACCCCCCTGAATCTGTTTCATTGTCTGGGAAACCCTTTTTGTTGGTAACACTGCCTCTAACCGTGTAATTGCCCGCCAAAGTTTCTTCAATCATTCTTTGATCATGATCATCAAAAGCTGGCTGGGTACAACCCACATCAGATAATACAAGTTTGTAGGCGTACTTGGCTGATTGGGTCGTGACATGTGAATCAAAAAATGGAGTGTCAACAAAAGTTTCATAGGTCTTTGTTGCCCCATTGGTATATCGATCTCTTCTACCGTATTCCTGATTCGATTCATCAAAAAAACCAGGCATAGTGTTTCCTGCAAAATAGACTTTTTGTGTCCCTAAACCAATGTTTTCATGTTCCGCTGTTAAGGCATATCGTGAAAGTTGCATTCCTGGTCCAGGTTTGTAATAGTTGCCTACAAAATTGACCTCCATAGCACCTCCGTCTGTGGTTCTATTTCCCCAGTTATACACAATGTTGTTGGTAATATCTAATCTTCCCGAAGCATAACCGCTACCGTCTAAGCCTCCTGCCAAACTCCAGTTTCTTCCATAGTTGTGTGCCAAAAGGTTGTGATGAAAGCTTCCTACATCACCGCCAATAGAAGCTGCATAACCATGCTCGGTGCCTGTAGGATAGTTTTGGTGGCCTGCTGCATTTAAAGCTTCAGAAATTAACGTTCTTTGAAGGGTAATGTTATGAGCTCCTCGAGAACTAAAGGCTTCATCTATAGTCCAACTAATGGAACAATGGTCAATAATACTGTAATTTGCTCCAGTTAGTCCCATGCCATCAAAGGTTTTTCCGCCACCTAAACGAACTCTAAGGTGTTGCACCAAATTATCATCTCCGGTAATCCCCAGTGGAGCTGATCGAATCGTGATTCCTTTTCCAGGAGCCGTTTGTCCTGCAATGGTAACATAGGGTGAACTGGAAACCAAACGTGAGTTTAATTGTATTAAGCCAGAAACGTGAAACACGATGGTTCTGGGCCCGATATCATTGGTAACTGCCTCTCGAAAACTTCCTGGTCCGCTGTCATTTAGGTTTGTCACCACGACCACTTTGCCGCCTCTTCCACCTCGAGCATATCGTCCATAGCCTTCTGCTCCTGGAAATGCCAATTGAGCAGGACGGAAACGCCAAACATTTCCTTTCTCTATACTGTTGTCAGATAATATTTGATCAACTCGCCAAAAATAAGTGTCACCTGAATAAAGATCATTTACCTCATAGGAAGTGTTCGATAATGATTGATTGCCTTTAAATGCTACTGAAGAAGTAGTTGCTGTATCTACAGTCGCCTGATCGGTTCCAAAATAAACATTATGGGAAACCGCATTTGGAGCAGCTGTCCAAGCTAAAGTAAAGCTATTTGCATCTAGCTCAACATGTTCATCGTTATGCGCTGGAATAGGATTATTCGCTTGATTATAAATATTTGGGGTATTTAACTCAATACCGTTAAGGATGACATTTTTATAATCATAAGTCCCCGAAGTTTCGGCGGCAAACAAAATCACAACATCATTTCCGGATGTAGCTTGAAATTTTAAGTAAACTGATTTTGCACTAGGTGTGCTTAATGCTCGAACAGTAGGAATCACATCGTTTTCAACGAGTGTTCCATCAACAAAAATATCAATAGGACTATAGGTATAGCTATCACTATCCACAACATTTAAAAATACCAAAATGCTATGTTCTCCTGTTGCTAAGCCGCTCAAGGTTAACTGTATTTGTCCTCCTTGACTAGCCGTACCATTTTTGACGGTTACTCCATCACAAACCAATCTTGCATAATGTGGTGATTGAACCCCTGTTTTATACCAACTTGTCCCCAAACCATCGCCATAAGATCCAGCTTTAGAAACAGTAAACGTTACACCATCCAAGGTTTTGGATGCTGCTGTTCCTGAGCTAATGACCCAAGATGTATAGTCAGGATCGTTGACCTCATTAGCACTCCTTCCAAATTGATCAAAATCTATTTTGACAATAGGGCTTTGAGAAAACCCTAAAAGGCTACCTAAAGACAATAAAAGGGCAAATCCTTTGGGTAGCATTTTGTTAAAAAGAAGGTTATTACATTGGTTTTTTTTCATGGCTATTGCGCATTAAGTTTGGTTACGTAATCGATTGCACGAATGTATTTAAAATTTCGTTTACTTAAAAAGGCTTTATTAATTATTTCAAGACACATAGCCTCCATAGCTGGTCACACAAAACGATATTATTAAAATAAATAAGCCTAGGAGTAAAATAAAGTAGGTTTCCTTTTTGACATTTTTCCATTCTTTCATCAGCAGTCCTACAATGTAGCTAAAGAAAATAAGCATGGACATATGCAAAACCCA
>JAURDG010000032.1 GCA_030828025.1 Flavobacteriaceae bacterium
GTGACACAGATAGATATGTTGAAATTGCAAATACATCCCAAAGCAGCGGCGAGTTAAAGTTTACCCAAAGCGAACCGAACTGGTTTGGAATCGGCAATACCCAATAGGCTAACCAAGGTCGTCCCATGTGAATAATGGGAAATAATCCCGCTTGAATTACCGAGAAAATGGTCATGGCCTCCGCAGAGCGGTTAATTGCCATACGCCATTTTTGACGGAACAATAGGAGTACCGCAGAAATAAGTGTTCCAGCGTGACCAATACCTACCCACCATACAAAGTTGGTGATATCCCACGCCCAACCTACGGTCTTGTTTAATCCCCAAACACCAATTCCAGTGGATACCGTGTAAATAATACATCCTAATCCCCACAAAAAGGCAGTAAGGGCAATGCCAAAGGCGATAAACCACTGCTTGTTCGGTTTATTTTCTACCGGCGCAGCGATATCTACCGTGACATCGTGGTACGATTTATTCCCGGTTACTAAGGGTTTTCTAATGGGTGCTTCGTAGTGACTAGCCATAAATCGTTACTTAAGTATTTCTAACCTTTACTTGGTACATTACATTGGGTTCGGTACCAATGCTTTCGAGCAAATGATACATTCGTTTATCCGCTTTGAGGTGTGCTACTTCGCTTTCTTTGTCATTGATGTCACCAAAAGAAAGCGCGCCATTCCCACAGGCATTAGAACATGCTGTTTGGAATTCGCCGTCTTTGATTTCGCGTCCTTCAAGCTTAGCGTCCAAGATGGTTTTTTGGGTCATCTGAATACACAGCGAACATTTTTCCATCACACCACGCGAACGAACAACGACATCCGGATTGAGTACCATACGCCCTAAATCATCATTCATGTGATAATCAAACTCATCGTTCTTGTTGTACAAGAACCAATTGAAGCGACGTACTTTGTACGGACAGTTGTTGGCGCAGTAGCGTGTTCCTACACAACGATTATACGCCATGTGGTTTTGTCCTTGGCGTCCATGAGAGGTTGCTGCCACAGGACAAACGGTTTCACAAGGTGCGTGGTTACAGTGCTGGCACATAACCGGCTGGAACGTCACTTGTGGATTTTCAGATGGGTCTTCCATCTTACCAAAAGTAGATAAGGACTCACCTAATCCACTAATATTATCCACCGTTTCTAAGTCTGCCTCAAATGTTTCTTCTGCCGAATAGTAGCGATCAATGCGCAGCCAGTGCATATCGCGTGACTTGCGAATTTCGTGCTTGCCAACTACGGGCACATTATTTTCTGCATGACAAGCAATCACACAAGCACCACAACCCGTACAGGCGTTTAAGTCTATAGATAGATTAAAGTGGTGCCCAATAGAGCGGTCAAAGGCTTGCCACATATCGGCTTCCTTTGAGGTAACATCTACCTCAACGTGGTCACGCGATACTTGTACCATCGGATTCCAGTACTTGGCATCTTTGGTGTTAAAAATTTCTAAGGTAGTCTCACGAACAATCTCGCCTCTACCCATCAGTGTGTTTTGCAACTGCGTGCAGGCAAACTCATGCATTTTATTGGTAGCAGAAACAGTAACCGTTTGTACTGGGTTGAAGTTTTCGTACAACGGATATGCGTTGGCACCCACTTGCATTTCAGACTTCATTCCAGCAGTCTTACCATAACCTAAGGCAAGACCAACAGTTCCTTTTGCTTGACCAGGCTGAATCAAAACTGGAGCTTTTACTGTAGTACCGTTCAAATTAATTTCAGCAACACTGCCATCCAATGCGCCATCTGCTTGATGTATATTTTTAAGACCTAACGCCTCAGCGTCAGCCTTAGAAATCGTTAAATAGTTGTCCCATGTAACACGGCTAATCGGGTCTGGAAATTCTTGCAGCCAAGGGTTGTTGGCTTGCTGTCCGTCGCCAATACCTGTTTTGGTATAAAGGTGTAATTCGAGTCCAGCTCCCGATTTGGCACGAATCAAGCGTTGTACAAGTGCATCAACGTTGTCACGATACCTCAATCGGTCTTTTTCTTTTGAAACAAAATACCCATCATGGAGTGCCATATTAAAGGACGTGCCTTTGAGTATGTTTGCCTTCCAATACGCTTGGATGGCGTCGTGGTATGTTTGTGTACTACCGCTTAGGGCAAGCAACACATCTTGAAACTGTTTGGTGTCGAAAAGTGGACGAATGGTCGGCTGTGTCAGCGCATAATGCCCTGTTTTCATGGCCACATCGCCCCAGGACTCGAGGTAATGTGGTGCTGCCGCAACCCATTGGCTGTGCAGTGCTGTCTCGTCGTTTTTCATGCTGAATGTAACAGACAACTTGGCTTTTTTCAATCCAGCAATAAAAGCATTTGCATTGGGCAAAGTATAGGCTGGATTAACACCAGCCATAAGAACGCCTGCCGTTTTTCCAGCATTCAAATCGTTGACCAACTGATTCATAACGGGCGCATCTCCTTGACGGAGTTGTGTGGTGTGTTCCACGTCCATGACCTCAGAACCCAATAGGTTATTGATTGCAAGTGCAGCACGCTGTGCATCTTCATTTTGCAATCCAGTAATCACCACAGCTCCAGCACCTGCATTTCGCAATGCTTTCGCAATAGCATTTACTTTTTGCTTGAGCGCATCAGAAAGCGGCGTTGGGTACGATTGATTGGTCAAGGCTCCGTATAAAGCACCCAAAATAAATTGCTGCTCGGTGGCAGTAGTCGGAATTCGTTGGTCTGCATTGGCACCAGACAAGGTCATGTTGGACTCAAACTGATAGTGCTTGGACATCTTGGCTTTGCCCTTATTCCCTTTTGGAATTCGGGTTTTGGTATAACCAGAATCAAAGCCGCCGCCTTGCCAGTCGCCAAGAAAATCGGCACCGATAGAAACGATGCAGCTTGCTTTACTAAAGTCATAGCTCGGAAGTGCCCGTTTACCATAAGCTGTTTCAAAGGCATTTAATGCAGCCGTTTCCGAAACAGCATCGTAGGCATAATGCGTTACATTAGGGAACTTCGCTTGGAAACTTGCGATAATCTGTTGCGTTGTCGGGCTCGAAAGTGAAGGCGTAATCAGCGCAACCTTTTCGTTTTTGGCAGCCATTTGTGCCAACTGCTGCCCTACATTATCCTCAAGGGTATTCCAGCTTACGGCAACCCCCGCTTGAGTTGGTCCTTGAACACGCATGCTGTCATATAAAGAAAGTACAGATGCTTGCACACGAGCATTAGCGGTGTTATGAACAGGTGCATCCGTGTTGTTTTCAATCTTTATAGGACGACCCTCACGAGTTTTAACAAGAATACTTGCTGTATCAAATCCGTCAACTATAGAGGTGGCATAATAGTTAGCAACACCAGGAATAATTTGTTCAGGCTGTACAACATAAGGAATCGATTTATTGACTGGCCCTTCACAAGCAGCCAGTGTGGCTGCAGCGGTAGTGTAGCCCATAAATTTGAGAAAATCCCTTCTTGAGGTCTCACTTTCAGGAAGTGTTTCTTCGCCCAACAGGTCTTCGGGTAGCTTTTGCACAAACTCCTTTTGGCTTAGCTCATCTACTAAGGTAGATTGCGCATCAAGCTCTACTTCGCTTTTCCAATATTTCTTTTGACTGGGCATAAACTTGTTCTTAATAGTGACACTTTCCGCATTCCAATCCACCCATTTGGGCAGCGGTTAGTTTTTCAACTCCATATTTTTTAGACAATTCTTCGTGAATCTTGGTGTAATAGGCATTGTCTTTCACATTAACATTTGTCTCACGATGACAATTGATACACCATCCCATAGTAAGTGGTGCATGTTGGTATAAAATTTCCATTTCCTCTACAGGACCATGACATTTTTGACATTCGACACCAGCAACAGAGACGTGTTGCGCATGGTTAAAATATACAAAGTCGGGCAGGTTGTGGATGCGCACCCATTTGACGGGTTGTGTTTCACCAGTATAGCTTTGGGTTTGTTCGTCCCAGCCTACTGCCTTATATAGTTTTTTAATTTCGTTGGTATAAAATGCTTTGGTGTAGCCTTTTTCTAAATCCTCTTCTCCGTTGTATTCGGCAATATTCATGTGGCAGTTCATACACACATTAAGCGATGGAATACCCGAATGCTTAGAAACTCGTGCCGAAGAATGGCAGTACTTACACTCAATTTGGTTATCGCCAGCGTGAATTTTGTGCGAATAATGAATCGGTTGTATTGGCATATACCCTTGATCAACGCCTATTTGCATCATATAGCTATAGCCCACATAAGCACTTGAGAGCAGTAAAAAGATTACCGTTACGAACACTAAAAACGGATTTTGCACATACGCTTTCCAAAGCGGTGTGCGCTTCACTTTTTCTTTTTGCGCTAGTTCTACTCCGTTGGCAACAGCGATTTTTCGCAGGGTTTTGTTCACCAAAAACAACATGGTAACCAATGCGGCAAGAACAAGCAGTAATACAGCAAGAATCAAGTCGTTGGTTAAGCTACTTGCTGCTGGAGCAGGAGTAGTGGCGGTCACAGCTCCGGCAGCAGGTGCTGGAGGCGTGTAATCGGTATAGGCAATGATATTGTCGATATCTTCATTGGATAATTGAGGAAACGAAGTCATGACAGAGCCATTGTATTCTTCGTAGATGGCTACCGCTTGGGCATCGCCAGACTTGACCATGGCTGTGGAGTTTTTAATCCAGCTGTACAACCATTCCTTGTCGTATTTAGCACTAACACCCGACAAAGCAGGTCCAACAGCACGCTTGTTGAGTTTGTGGCAAGCAGCACAATTCGCATTAAATAAGGCTTTTCCTTTTTGAACATCGGGCTCTTGAGCAGTTACTCCAAAACTGAAGCAAAGGGTTAAGATTAGAAGCGAAAGGTGAGCTAGATAGCTATCCTTAAACATATAGTCAGTTATTTGTTATGTTCATTTATGAACTTGCACGCAAAATTACGACACAGACCCGATTTTAAAAACCTTATAACGACTAAAGATGTAATTTATAATCTGTCTAAATAATATTATAAATCACTCATTATGTGTCTATTAAAAAAATTGTGTTTCACTATATTTTAACAAATATAAACTGAATAAAGCTGTATTTTTACAGCCGAATGAAAAAAACAAAACGCCACAAATTAGTGTTATTGGTTGTGTTCGCTGTCATTTGCAGCCAAACAACAATTGGTCAAACGGCTGAAAATCAGTTGAATGTACCCGAAAAACTGACACAGTTACTCCATAAAAAAATTGAGCTTGACCGTGAAAACGCGACCAAAAAGCTATTTACCATACAAGTTTTTTATGGCGCATATGCACCCACTTTAGAAGTTTTGGAACGCTTTAAAGAAGATTTTCCAGAAATTGAGGCGCAGCTCGTTTTTGAAACCCCAAACTACAAAATCAGGGTTGGGCAATTTGCCACAGAACGTGAAGCACAGGAAATATTGGTGCGTGTAAAACGGCAATTTACGGCTGCTTTTGTGCTGAAGCCCTAATTGCTATTTTAATTTTTTCTTGATGGCAATTTCTTGATATCCTTCTACGATATCACCCTCTTTAATGTCGTTGTAATCTTTGATTTGAAGTCCACAATCGTAGCCTTTAGTCACTTCTTTTACATCGTCTTTAAAACGCTTAAGCGATAGCAAAGAACCTGTATAAATAACAACGCCTTCTCGAATGATACGAACCCCCGAGTTGCGCACGATTTTCCCGTCAGTTACCATACATCCGGCAATCGTCCCGACTTTGGATATTTTAAAGGTTTCCCGAATCTCAGCGTTGCCCGTAATCTCCTCTTTAAAGTCGGGAGACAACATACCTTCCATAGCGTCTTTAAGATCGTTTATGGCGTCGTAAATGATCGAGTAGTTGCGGATATCGATTTCTTCTTTTTCTGCCAACTGACGTGCAGTACCCATTGGTCGAACATTAAACCCTATAACAATGGCATCAGACGCAGAAGCTAATAAAACATCAGATTCGGTAATGGCACCGACCCCTTTGTGGATGATGTTGACTTGAATTTCTTCGGTTGATAGTTTTTGGAAGGAATCCGTTAGGGCTTCAACAGAACCATCCACATCTCCTTTAAGAATGATATTGAGTTCCTTGAAATCTCCAAGTGCAATACGTCGGCCTATTTCATCAAGTGTGATATGGCGTTGTGTACGTACCGATTGTTCACGAACCAATTGCGTACGCTTGGCGGCAATTTGCTTCGCTTCACGCTCATCTTCATATACATTAAAGCGATCTCCTGCCTGTGGTGCGCCGTCAAGACCTAAAACAGAGACTGGGCTTGATGGACCTGCTTCTGTAACTTCCTGACCCTTTTCATCTTGCATTGCACGCACTTTTCCGCTGTGTTGTCCTGCCAATAAATAATCCCCTACACGCAACGTACCCGCTTGTACCAAAACAGTAGAAACATAGCCTCGTCCCTTGTCCAAAAATGCCTCGACAACAGTTCCTTGTGCTGCTCTATTTGGGTTTGCTTTAAGCTCCAAAAGCTCTGCTTCGAGCAATACTTTTTCGAGCAAATCTTCTACGCCCTGACCCGTTTTGGCAGAAATATCATGGGATTGAATTTTTCCACCCCAATCTTCTACCAATAAATTCATACCCGCTAAAGCTTCTTTAATCTTGTCTGGGTTTGCTGTGGGCAAATCAACTTTGTTGATGGCAAAAACAATGGGCACCGAAGCTGCTTGAGCATGGCTAATGGCTTCTTTTGTTTGTGGTTTAATATCGTCGTCGGCAGCAATCACGATGATGACCAAATCGGTCACTTGAGTTCCGCGGGCACGCATGGCCGTAAATGCCTCGTGACCTGGTGTATCCAAAAACGAAATTTTTTGTCCGTTTTTGAGTGACACACTATAAGCACCTATGTGCTGGGTGATTCCTCCAGATTCGCCTGCGATAACATTGGCGTTTCGGATATAATCCAACAGCGACGTTTTACCATGGTCCACGTGACCCATAACAGTAACTATGGGCGCACGAGGTTTTAAATCTTCTGGTTTATCGACCACTTGCTCGATAGCCTCTTCAATATCTGCGGTAACAAACTCAACATCAAAGCCAAACTCTTCGGCAACAACGGAAAGGGTTTCGGCATCAAGCCGCTGATTCATCGTCACCATAATACCCAAAGACATACAAGCAGAAATAATTTGCGTAGAACTGACATCCATCATGGTTGCGACCTCGCCTACAGTAACAAACTCGGTTACCTTCAGGACTTTGCTTTCTG
Organism: Flavobacteriaceae bacterium; assembly: GCA_030828025.1. Taxonomy (GTDB): domain Bacteria; phylum Bacteroidota; class Bacteroidia; order Flavobacteriales; family Flavobacteriaceae; genus UBA7446. The sequence goes on from JAURDG010000032.1 coordinate 7,235, forward strand.
CTTCTTGTAGTGCTTCTTCTTCCTCCGATTTTTGTCTGTGCGAATCTCTTTTTTCGCGACGGTATTTTGCTCCTTTAGACTTCGTTGTTTTCCCTTGAAGTTTTTCTAGGGTTTCACGAATTTGCTTTTGAATTTCTTCTTCTGACGGTTCTTCTTTGGCTAAGGATGGGCGCTGAGGTTTTTGTCCTCCTTTGTTTTGAGCAGGCTTTCGGTTTCCAGCAGCAGTGTCTTTGGTAATTCTTTTTCTTCTGCGTTTATTGGCTTCGCCATCGGCAGAGCTTTTGGATTCTGGCTTTTTAAACTGCTGTAGATCAATTTTTTCACCCGTTGCCTTTAATCCACTTAGCTTTTGATACTTGGTAACAATTTTGTCATCCGGTTTTTCGGCAGCTGTTGCTGCCGCTTGCGCTGGTTCTTCAACCTTTTTGGTGACCGGTTCAGGGCTTGGTTTAACTGCTGCTGTTTCCTCGTCTTTTGCTGGCTGTTCAATTTCCGTTGTTTCTGGCGCAGCTGGAGCTTTAGGTGTTTCTTTCTTGGGTTTTGTGGGGTTTAAGTCAATTTTACCGACCGTTTTCAACCCAGACAGATTGGCTTGCGCCCGAACGACTGGTTCGGTTTTTGCGGGTTCGGAGGGTATTTCTTTTTGAGTTTGCTCACGAATCGCTTCTTTTTCTTTTCGCTTTTCTTCAAACACCTCGTGCGAGGCTTCTTTTTTAGAACGATCCGTCTGAAAGGTATCCAACAGATGGGTGTATTCCTCTTGCGAGATTTTAGCTGTTGGACGTGCCTCCACCTGAAATCCTTTTTCAGATAGGTATTCTACAGCACGATCCAACGAGATGTTCAGCTCGCGGAGTACCTTGTTAATTCGTATCGTTTTTAAATCAGCCATAAATATTTGTGCGCACTAAATTATAAAAATTGCTCGGGTTTATTCGTTTGTAAATTCGGCACTTAGTACTTTACGCACATCCAGGATGGTTTCTTCCTCCAAGTCTGTTCGTTTTACTAAATCCGCTACATCTTGCTCCAAGATGCTTTTTGCCGTGTCTAAGCCTGCCTTTTTAAACTCCTCAATAATCCAAGAATCAATCTCGTCTGAGAACTCGGTCAACTCAACATCTTCTTCCATACCTTCACGATAAACATCGATTTCGTATCCCGTAAGCTGCCCAGCAAGGCGAATGTTAAATCCTCCTCGACCAATAGCCTTAGACACTTCACTTGGATCCATCATGACCTCAACACGTTTTGTCTCCTCATCAATTTTTACTGACGTTACTTTAGCTGGACTCAACGCACGTGTAATCATCAATTGGGTGTTGTTTGTAAAATTGATGACATCAATGTTTTCATTCCCAAGCTCACGCACAATGCCGTGAATACGCGAACCCTTCATACCAACGCATGCGCCCACAGGGTCAATACGATCGTCATAGGAATCAACGGCAACTTTTGCCTTTTCGCCTGGCACGCGCACCGCTTTTTTAATCGTAATTAATCCATCAAACACTTCTGGTATTTCTTGCTCAAAAAGCTTTTCCAAAAATTTTGGTGACGTGCGCGACATAATGATGCTTGGCTTAGCGCCTTTAAGCTCTACACTTTCAATGATGCCACGAACATTATCTCCTTTGCGGTAAAAGTCGGACGGAATTTGTTTTTCTTTAGGTAAAATAATTTCGTTTCCTTCATCGTCAAGCAAAATAACCACACGATTGCGGATGTGATGAACCTCAGCGGTATATATTTCGCCCACCAAGTCGATAAATTGCTTGTAAATAATCGTATTGTCGTGCTCGTGGATACGCGCCACTAGGTTTTGGCGTAATGCCAATACGGAGCGACGACCCAAATCGGCTAATTTAACTTCTTCCGAAACGTCTTCACCAACCTCAAAATCAGGCTCAATTTTTCGCGCTTCACTCAGCTCAATTTCTTCGTTGGGGTCTTCTACTTGACCGTCTTCCACCACCACACGATTGCGCCAAATTTCCAAATCTCCCTTGTCGGGGTTGATGATGATATCAAAATTATCGTCGGTGCCAAATTTTTTCTTGAGTGTACTTCTGAATACCTCTTCCAAAATGGACATGAGCGTTACACGGTCGATGAATTTTTCATCTTTAAACTCAGAGAAGGACTCTATAAGGGCCAGATTTTCCATGTTTATTTATTGAATTGAATATGAACTGTTGCTTTTTTAATTTGTGTAAACGGTAGCTGCGCTTCCTTGGTTACCGTATGTTTTCCTTTGCCAACGGGTTTGGGTTCGCGGGCGTTCCATTGAAGGTTGATGCGCTCCTCGCTGGTGGCAACAAGCGTACCTTTAAGTTTTTTATCGTCTTGGGTAATGATGTTTAATATGCGCCCCACGTGCTTTTTGTATTGACGTGGCTGCGTGAGCGGCGAAGCGGCTCCGGCAGAACCCACTTCTAGCGAGAAGTCGTGCTCCTCACGGTCTAAGTTATGCTCTATATGTCGGCTGACACGCATACACTGCTCGAGCGTAACGCCCGAATCGCCATCGATGACCACCCGAATGTGCGAAGCATTGTCAATGTGCATATCCACCAAAAACAGCTCGGGCTGTTCGACGAGTGCCTCATTTAGCAATTTGTGTACATGTTGATTAAACTCCATAAAATAAAAAAGAGGACGTTGTCCCCTACCTCATTCCCGTTAAACGTGTGCAAATATATAAATAATATTCTGATTTTGTATATTTACCTCTAAATCGCACAAAATGACCACAATTACCATAAACGATGACTCGTTAAAAGATAACTTACGGCAAAAACCGTATGATAATTACAAGGATTTAATGGAAGACCTTGCCGAGTTACACGGGTATGTTATTCTTTGGGAAGCAGCTGAAAAAGAATTGCCTGATACTGTTTTGGAATCTTTAGAAGCATATGAAAACGATTCAAACCCCAAGCTGCATAACCTGTGATGAATGGAAGTTTTTGAAACCGATAAGGCGGTAGCTTATTTGAAAAGCCGTAACCTTATAAAAGAATACAAAAAAGCCAAAAGCTACATTCTAGGTGGGCATTTCCAGCAAGTACAATTAAAAAAAAGACATCCTTATTCCCGAGGTATTTGGTATTTTAGAATTACACGTAAATATCGCGCCTACGCCAAAAAAGAACAAAACAGACTTGTGGTATTTGAAATTTCCGACCACCAATAAAAGAACCTGTTTTAGCTATCCCCGAACGCTCTAAGACCAAAACCGAAAAAGCGTTTTTTGTATATTTACCTACAATCGCTCCAC